>JAEERB010000265.1 GCA_016285615.1 Bacteroidales bacterium | reverse complement strand
TTCTGTTCATCGTCCTTTTCGTAGTACTGATAGTTGTTCATGAGCTTATCCACGGGCTGACCTGGAGCATCTTTTCCGAGCATCACTTCAAGGACATCGATTTTGGTTTCATGAAAGAGCTTCTTACACCGTATTGCACATGTTCAACACCCCTCCAGAAAAGCCACTATATCCTGGGCGCTCTGATGCCGTGTATTGTGCTTGGTATCATTCCGACGGCGATAGGAATTCTAATCGGTTCTCACTTGCTGTTTTGGGTCGGAATTGTAATGATACTGTCGGCAGGTGGGGACATCATGATCGTCTGCAAGGTCCTGGCATTCAAGAAACAACCTGAATCCAAGGGAATCCTCATATACGACCATCCAACACAGGCAGGTTCGGTAATATTTGAAAAGTAAAGGCATCGCGACATGAACAGCCTATCTACAAAATCTGCTATAATAAAAAATCTTCGGTTGGTGTCCCAAAAATCTTTACCTTTGCCAATCTTTAAATCTTAGCAAAAATGAAAACCAGATCGCTGATTCTTACCCTGTTCCTTCTCACAGGAACCTTCTTTGCCACCGCGCAAGAAAAGAAAAACTTCACTCTTGAAGACCTTTACCAACGCCCGACTTTCTACGCGAAGAGCGTCCGCGGCATGAACTCCATGAAAGATGGCGCCACTTATGGCAGCTTCGAGAAAGGCGCACTTAACATCTATAATTACAAGACAGGCAAACTGGCCAAGACTTTGTTCGAAATCAAGGATCTTGTGCTTGAAGGTGCCGAGACTCCTATCCCGATTCAAGATTATGAACTGAGTGCAGACGAGTCGAAAGTGCTGTTCCTCACGGATATGGAAGCGATCTATCGTCATTCCTACACGGCAAATTATTATGTCTATGACCTGAAAACAAAATCGCTGCAACCGCTTTCGGGAAATGGGAAACAGCGTCTTGCCACGTTCTCGCCCGATGCTACCAAGGTCGGCTTTATGCGTGACAATAACTTGTTTATTAAAGATTTACAAACAGGAGAGGAGAAACAGTTTACCTTTGATGGCCTGTATAACCATATTATTAATGGTGCTCCAGATTGGGTCTATGAGGAGGAATTCAGCTTTTCGCAAGGTTTCTTCTGGTCGCCCGACAGCAAGAAGATCGCCTATATGAAGTTCGACGAGTCGAACGTGAAAGAATTCCAAATGGAAGAGTTTGAAGGCCTTTATCCCGAATGGTACAGCTTCAAATACCCCAAGGCGGGAGAGGACAATTCCATCGTGGAGATCTATGTTTATGATTTGGCCAGCGGCAAGACCGTCAAGATGGATACTGGCACAGAGACCGACATCTATCTGCCGCGTGTGGCATGGACTAAGGATGCCAACGTGCTGGCCATCCAACGTCTCAACCGCCATCAGAACCACCTTGAGATTTTGGCCGCCAATGCCACTACGGGTGCAAGCCGGGTGTTCTATGATGAGACTAACGATTATTACATCGATATCACCGATGACTGGCATTTCCTTGAGGATGGCAAGCGCTTTTTGATGACTTCAGAGAAGAGCGGCTACAACCATATTTATCTTTATAACCTTGACGGTACCTTAGTGAAGCAACTCACTGACGGTCCCTGGGATGTGACCAGTGTTTATGGTTTCGATGGAAAGGAAGTCTTTTTCCAGGCTGCTAAAAACACGCCGGTCGATCGTCAGATTTATGCTGTGAACTTGAAAGGCAAGATGCGTGAAGTGATCAGTCGTCCAGGTACCAACCAAGCTCGTTTCAGCAATAACTTCAGTTACCTTATTAATATAAATAGCTCCATCAACCAACCTCGTCAGTTTGAGCTTTACACCAACAAAGGCAAATTAGTGCGTGTGTTGGAGGATAACCATGAGTTCGCGGAGAAATTGAATACTTTCAATCTCGGCGAAAAGAAACTGATGAAGATCAGCGATCCTGCATTCACCTTGCCTGATGGCACTCAAATCGATGTGGACGCCTGGCAGATCCTTCCTCCCGACTTCGACCCGAACAAGAAATATCCTGTGTTGATTTATGTTTACGGCGGTCCTGGCCACCAGACGGTGAACAACTCATGGGCCGACAGTGACTATTGGTGGCTGCAACTGCTTGCACAGCACGGCATCATTAGTGTGTCC
>JAEERB010000264.1 GCA_016285615.1 Bacteroidales bacterium | reverse complement strand
GGATTTGGGCTGCATCGCCGACTAGCAATACATGGCTGAGGTTGGGGCTGGCGTCGAATTGGCTTTGGATATAGGCTTTGATGGCACTGTCGGTGGCACCGGCGGTACTCGTTCCAACCATCGTGGTAGGACGGCCAATCTGTTTCTTCCAGTTGACGAAAGGTTGCATGGCATTCATGAAAGCGTCGTGGCAGATGATGAGCAGCTCGCCAGTCTCGTCAACGGGCGTGTATCTGTTCAAACTCTCATGGTAGTTGATGAAGTGGTTGTCGTAGAGGGCACCAAATTCAGCGTCCATCTTCACTTCATTCGAGCGGCGGCTGAGGGTGTTTTCGCCTTGCTGACCGTCGGCATACATTTCAACGGTCATGTTGTAATACACGCGCAATGTGTGCGTTACGGGGTTGTAAGCAAAGGGATGGAAAACCATGTTCTGCCCACGGAAGTCGCGGAGAATGTAAGGGTCATACAACCCGATATTCTCGGCGGGGAAGAATGCATCCGTCGAATAGGCCTCACCGTAGGTGTAAGGCACATCATCAGGATTCACAGTGCGCGGGAAATCGCCTTTCGAGGGCGCGACTTCCATTTGGAAATCAGTGTATTGCGCATCAATGAGTCGGATGCTGTAATGTTGCATGTCGCCGATGATGGCCGGAACGGCAATCATGGGCAGGTTAGGTTCGCCCGCTTCAGCCGTGCTGACGGTGCGCGGAACCGAGATGATGTTGGCTTCGCCACGAGGTGTGGTCACCTCGAAAGTGTAGAAACCCGGGACTTGCATGTTGACGGTGATTTGGCTTTCGGAAGAGGCAACCAAAGTCGTCTGGATGGTGCTCGGGGCATCGCTCTTGATGGCGACCCACTGCTGGCCGAAAGTTACGACCGAAAGCATGACGAGCAGAGCGGTTAGGATATGTTTTTTCATAGTAAAATGAATTTTGATTTGATGAGGATTTAAAAAGACAAAAATAGTTGTTTTTCCGGAATGGCCATCATTTTGGAGCATTTTTCCGCGTAAAAGCGACAGAATCGCCCCAAGCGTTGTATAAAACCTTGTGTCCGATGGCTGCGAGGCGCACGTCGAGGCAGCTATGGCACTCGTCAGGTTTGTCTTTTACGCAGGCTTTGTCGGGGTAGATGAGGTAGTTCTCGCGGAACTCGTTGGGTGTGAGGTTGGGCATGATGACGTTGGCTCCGGCAAGGATAGCCTTCTCGCGTCCCTGCGGGTCAACGGTCTGGTTGGCGGTGGCGGCCACCATGTTGATTTCGGGCATCATCAAGCGAAGGACGGCAATCATCTTCAAAGTCAGCTCCATGCGTTTTTCGGCAGACGGGATTTGTTCTCTGTATTGCCACAAAGGCGTGTCGGGGTGGGGGATGAAAGGCCCCATGCCGACCATAGCCACGTCTTTTTGCTTGAAAAACAACAGGTCATCGGCGAGGTCGTCAAGAGTCTGGAAAGGCAGACCTACCATCACGCCAGTGCCAGTTTGGTAGCCGACCTTCAAAAGGCTGTTGATGCAGGCGAGACGTTGCTTGAAGTCGTGTTTCTCGTCATGCGGGTGAATCTTATAATATAGGTCTTCATTCGAGGCCTCGATGCGGAGCAGATAACGGTGCGCGCCTGCCTCAAACCACCTGTGGTAGGTCTCCTCGGTTTGTTCACCCAAAGACAAGGTGATGCCCAAACTTCCATTGTCTATCTTCTTGATTTCCTTGATCAAAAAGGTAATCTTATCCACAAAAGCCTTGTCGCTCCGTTCACCGCTTTGCAATGCCACCGAGCCATAGCCCAATTCGTGCGCCAAGTTGGCACATTCGATGACTTCCTCGTCGCTGAGCGTGTAGCGTTCCACTTTCAGGTTCTTGCAGCGCACGCCGCAGTAGAGGCAGTATTTTGTGCAGATGTTGCTGTATTCAATCAGCCCGCGCAGGTGGACGAAGTTGTCCAAGTGTGCCAGCTTGGTCTGCAAGGCTTTGTCGAACAACAGTTTCTTGTCGTCGCCTTCGGCAGTGAGGAGAAGTTTGATTTCCTCTTTTTCGAGGCATGATTTATTTAGGATTTCGGTGACGGTCATTGTTTGAAATTTGGCGCAAAAGTAGTGATTTATCGAATTGGACTGAGTTTTTTTATGTGCGCTGTTTTTGCATTCAGGAAATTCAATACTTTTGCCTTTT
>JAEERB010000071.1 GCA_016285615.1 Bacteroidales bacterium | reverse complement strand
TCGTATCTTTGCGCTTCAAAACCTTTCATCATGAAAAACCTCGGGGTGACATTTCTATTCCTTTTCCTGCTGATTTCATTGTCGGCGCAGGAACCTGTTGACCCCAACGGCTACAACACCTTCTACTACCCCAGCGGCCATAAGTCGAGCGAGGGCTGGCTGAAAGACGGACAACCCGAAGGATGGTGGAAATCGTACAGCGAAGAGGGCGTGCTGCTGTCGGAAGGCAACCGCAAGAACCACCTACTGGACAGCCTGTGGACATTTTACGACAAGGAAGGGAATAAGATTCTGGAAATCAATTATAAAGAAGGCAAGAAGAACGGACCGCGCATACAGTATTTCAAAGACGAGTACACCGTTGAGAATTGGACGATGGACACACTGAAAGGCTGGGTTTATACTTACAGCAGTGAAGGTTGGCTCAAACGCGCCACCCCATACGAGAAAGGCAAACCGCACGGCTTGGAGAAAGAGTATAACCGCAACGGTCTCATCACCTCCATCAAAACCTATTTCAGAGGTGTCCTCACACGCCGCGAGTACATCAACCGCAGCGACAAGTCGGGCAAGCAGGGACCGTGGAAATACTTTTGGGATAACGGCAACCTGCGCATGGAGGGCTCCTACCTCAACGACAAGAAACACGGCTTCTTCAAGACCTACGACGAGAATGGCAACTTCCTGGCCGTGGAGAAATACGAAAACGACCAGCTGATTGCCGATGCCAAAGAAACCAAGACCTTGCAAAAGAAAGTGGCTTATCATCCAAATGGAAAACCCTCTATAACAGCCACTTACTATAACGGCAAACCTGATGGTATCCGCCGCGAGTTCGACAGCACGGGCAAGATTATCAAAGGCTACCTCTTCTCAGACGGTAGATTGACGCACGAGGGCATCACCGACCTCAACGGCAAACGACAGGGAATTTGGAAAGAGTTCTACGAGACAGGCGAACTGAAGTCGATGGGACGCTACAAAAACTCTACTCCCGTGGGTGAGTGGAAATTCTTCTTCCCCGACAAGACCGTCGAAATCAGTGGCGAATACAACGCCAAAGGCCAGAAAGAGGGCGAGTGGAAATGGTTCTATCCTAATGGCAACCTGCTCATGGTGGAGAACTATGAGGACGGCGAATTGGAAGGCAACTTCGTGGAATATGACGAGAACGAAAATGAGATAACACAAGGACAATATATTGATGGACAAGAAGATGGTGTATGGCTGTATGTTCGTGGCAATGCCAAGGAGCGAGGCAGTTACTATGAAGGCATGCGCACAGGCACATGGAAAACATGGTACGATGACGGCAAACTGGCTTCGGAAATCCATTATGAGCAGGATCTTCCCGACGGCAAATATGTGACCTACTGGCCATCTGGACAGCAGAAAGTGGTGGGTCACTACATCACCGGCGAGCGAGCCGGCATCTGGTACAAATATAATGAAGAGGGTGCTCTGATTTTTTCCACCACCTACAAGGACGGCGTAGAGGTAAGATGGAACAATTATGTGATTGGAGACTTGTAAAAGTGGAGAGATGAGAAAGGAGAGATGAGAGATAAATACTTTATTTGCATTTTGTTCTTTGTTCTCTGTTCTTTCTTGCCCTTTCTTTGAATTTTGAATTCTGAATTTTGAACTTTACGCTTCTATTCTTGTCTTTATTAGAACAATAAAAACAAGGGAAGAATTGTTATGTTGTTCATGGGACAGTGGGAAACTTTCGTGAAAAAAATCAGTGGGGCGAGGTTGGTCATAGCTTCGGTCTGTTTGCTGTTGTTGCTTGGGCCGACACATCTTTTCTCGCAATCCACGTTTTCGGGGGTTCTCATCGACTCACTGACCAAAGAGCCCGTGGCTTTCGCCTCCATCATTCCCGTTGACAATACAACAACCTCTGTCATCAGTCGTGAAGATGGCAGTTTTAGCATCACTGCCACCAGTGGCAAACTGATGGTGATTGCCTACGGCTACAATCAAAAGGTTATTGAGGTGACCACACAAAAGAAAGGAGCTCGGCCACCGCGCATCATCCTGGTCCCCTATAGTTACACCCTGGCCGATGTCACCGTTTCGGGAAAACGCAAGAAGCCCAAATACACCCGAAAGAACAACCCTGCCGTCGAGTTGGCCAAACAAGTGATAGCTCATAAAGAACAAAACAATATTGAAGACAAAGCTTTCTATAAAATAGACACTTACGAAAAGACCTCGGTATCGCTTAACAATTTCAAATTTGAGTTTAAGAGAGCCCGAGCGGCGGCAAAATACAGCTTCATCAAGAATCACATGGACACTTCCGCCATCGACACGACACGCATCATGGTGTTGGCATTGCGGGAGCGCTATGGCACAGAGTATTACCGCCAGAAAACCCATTCAAAACTATTCCAAGTGGACGCCCGAAACCGAAAGGGTGTCGTCCATTTATTTGATAAAGACGGACTTAGCGACAATTTAGATGTACTATTCCAACCCATCAACATCTACCAAAACGAAATTGAACTGCTTTCCAACACGTTTGTCAGTCCCCTTTCCTCCACGCTGGGCAACTCTTTTTATCATTACTATCTCACTGATACTGTTTATATTGACAGCGTCAAATGTGCCAGTCTCGCCTTCTCGCCCGTTAACCCCGAAAGCATGGGATTTGTAGGAAGAATGTATGTGATTCTGGACGGCTCCTATGCCATAAAGGGATTTGAGATAAGCACACCGCAGCGCATCAACCTGAATTTTGTCAACCGCTTTCTATGTGAGCAACAATATGTTATGGCTGAAGATAGCAGCTGGATTCCTTCGGAAAGCAATGCCTACTCCACTTTTTACTTTTTACGCAAGAACAAACGACAGCTCTATGTGCACCAGCAGCGCACCTACGAACATTACGAGCCACAAATTGAGAATGCCGACTCGCTGTTTCGCGCTGGCGGAAGAGAGATTGTTGATAACTCGCAACGGAAAAGCCGGAACTACTGGATTGAGCGTCGACCGCAGCCGCTGACGTATGCCGAAACCATGTTAGACAGTCTGGAAGTGGAGTTGCAGCGCATCCCCTCAATCATGCGGCTGATAAAGACGTTGGAAATACTCTCTTCCAACTACATACCCACCTCAGCCAATAGCAAAGAGAGCAAATTTGACTTCGGTCCTATCATCAACACTATCAGTTTCAACCACATAGAAGGTGTCCGCTTGCGAGTTGGAGGCATGAGCACGGCCAACCTTCATCCTCACTTTTTCTTTAAAGGATATGTTGCTTTCGGATGCAAGGATTTGAAACCCAAATACAACCTTGACTTGATATACAGTTTTCCCAAAAAGAAATACCACCCATTTGAATCGCCGCGAAATTACATCTCACTATCCTCCACCTACGAGATGGAAGTGCCTGGTTGTCCTTACGCCGTACTCGACAAAGACAACGTGCTGATGTCGATCAATGCGGGCGAGCCGCTCAGGCAAGCGCAATATGTCATGCGCAACACGCTGAAGTATGAACGCGATTTCTCGCACCACTTTTCCTTATCGACCCACCTGCAACACGAATACAACATGGTGGCGGGCGATTTGGCTTATTACCGCATCACTGCCGATGGCGGCTACCTGACTATCAAGCGTTTCCACGAATTGAACGGGTTTCTGCAGCTGCGTTTTGCTCCGGGTGAAAAAGGCAACAACAGCCGCCTCGGCCACGACAACCCGTTCAACCTGTCGCGCGGCACCCCCGTGCTGACCATTTCTCATCTTGTCGGCTATTTCTTTGAGTCGGACTTTCTGCAAGGGCGCATTTTCAACCACACGGAATTTTCGGCTGAGATGCGCATCAAAATGGCAGCGTTCGGTTACATTGATGCCGCTTTAAACGCTGGCATCGTCTGGAACAAAGTGCCGTTTCCCCTTTTGATTTTCCCCCACAGCAACCAATCTATCTTAATGCAAGCCAATGCCTTCAACACGATGAAGCCCATGGAGTTTGTGGCCGACAAGTACGCCTCACTGCATCTCACTTATCATCTTAACGGACTGATTTTGAATAGGATTCCAGGCATCAAAAGACTCAAATTGCGCGAAGTGGTTTCTGTAGGGATTCTCGAAAGCGGACTCTCACGCAAGAACAACCCCGAATTTGAACCTGAAGGCCTTTATCTGTTGCCGGCCAACAGTTCTGTCATGAGCGCCATCCCCTACGTGGAAGTGAGCGTGGGCATCGAGAACATCCTCAAGGTGTTGCGCGTCGATTACTTCTTCCGTTGCACTTACCTCAAACAACCCGATGTGAAAAAAGGAGGTGTGAGATTTACACTACAATTCTCTTTGTAAAAACGGAACTTATTTCTTTTTTTTGATATTTTTGCTTGGTGAATTTATCATTCCACGAATCTACTCGGAATATAAATTCGTTTTTATTAAAACACGATCATCTTATGAGAAGATTTTATTCTATTTTGGCTTTTCTGTCTGTGTGCCATATATTGTGGGCAGGGCCTGTTGATGAAGCCACGGCCTTGAAAGTGGCTCGCAATCTCTTCATGATGAACACGCCGACCAAGGCGGCTGTGGAGTTGCAAAATGTTTCTGCGGAGGCGGGCTTCGACAATCTCTACATTTTCAATGTCAAAGATGGTGAGGGGTTTGTCATTGTGGCGGGCGACGACCGTGCGTGCCCTGTACTGGCCTACTCGACCGAAAGTCGCTGGTCGCAGGAGCTGTTGCCACCAGCAGCGCGCGAATGGCTCGAAGGCTACTCGCACGCCATACAATGGGCTCAGGAGCAACAACTTGACAACAAGGCCTTCCAGCAAGAATGGGCTAACGCCCTAGCCGGCACCAGCACCAAAGGCGACGAGCGCGTACCGCCGTTAGTGACTACCAACTGGAGTCAGGGCCGATATTACAACGCCCTCTGTCCGCCGGCGCCCGAGCATTTGTCGGACGACCATGTGACGGCTGGCTGCGTAGCCGTGGCTATGGCTCAACTGATGAAGCACTGGAACTACCCAACCCACGGCAGAGGCACCTTCTCGTACAGCTGGGAGAACCACAAATTCTGGAACTACGGCACTTTGACGGCCGATTTTGAAAACACTTACTACGACTGGGAGCACATGCCCACCTCGCTCAGCGGCTCAAGCACGGAGGAAGAAGTGACAGCCGTGGCCACGTTAATGTACCACTGCGGCATCAGCGTGCAGATGGACTACAACTGCACCAACACGGGCGCCAGCGATGCCTGCACCATGTACGCCTTCCTGTCGGATACCAACATGTGCTACACCGAATTCACCTACAGCGCCGAAAATGCGCTTTACACCTTCTGGGGGTATAAGAAGTCGCTGCACGGCCTCTTCAAGGACGACTTCACCGACTCGGCGTGGTGTGCCATGCTCAACAACGAGTTGCGCAACAATCGCCCGCTGATCTACCGCGGTGAAGGCTCGGGTGGCCACTGCTTCATACTTGACGGTCTGGGCGCATTGGGACTCTACCACTTCAACTGGGGCTGGGGTGGCGGCGCCAACGGCTATTACTCCGTATCGCCCCTTCATGCGGCTGGCTACAACTTCGATGTGCGCCAATCGGGCATCTTCGGCATCGAACCCGACGGCACGTTAGGCATCAGTGATGAGCCAGTCCAAGCCGCCTTCACCGCTTTTGGCCGCCACGGCCAGATTGTGGTGCGTAGCGAGCAGCCCGCCCCGATTGCCGTCTATGACCTGTTGGGACGCGAAATAGCACACCGCCAGGCCAGCGACCATGAAACCATCATTCCCGTGTCAACCACTGGTCTCTACCTTATCAGAAAGGGACAAGCCACACAAAAGGTCATGGTACCGTAAGGGGACAGACGCACGCAATTTGAAAATTCAAAATTCAAAAGAGTTTTTAGTTGTTAGTTTCTAGTTGTTAGCAATAAAAGAACTAAGTAGAGACGCGGCGTGCCGCGTCTGAAATTCAAAATTCAAAATTCAGAATTCAAAGAACAAAGAACAAAGAGATTCCTTCGGCGGTAGTTTCGACAAGCTCAACCACCGCCTCGGAATGACACCAACAACTCTTAACTCCTTAACTTCTTAGTTTCTTAACTCTTTATCACTTCTCACTTCTCACTCCTCACTTCAACATTTCAACACCACAACAAATCAACAATAATTTATTGTATCTTTGCATCTTCAAACGCAAACTCATGCTCACCCGACTGTTATGCATTATTGGTGAATACTTTATGTTTCTGGGACGCGTCTTTTCGCGACCCGACAAGTGGCGTGAGTTTTTCAAAAAGTTGATATTCGAAATGGATGCCATGGGCGTGGGCTCGCTACTCATCGTCTCCATTGTCTCCATCACCATGGGTAGCGTTATCACCACCCAAACAGCCCTGCAAATCGAGAGCAACTGGATTCCCTCGTGGACGGTAGGTTTCACGGCCAGAACGTCCATCGTCATGGAGCTCTGCCCCACCATCATCAGTTTGCTGCTGGTGGGCAACCTCGGCTCACGCATCACCTCAGAGATAGGCAGTATGCGCGTAACAGAACAAATTGACGCTTTGGAAGTTATGGGTATCAACTCGGCTTCCTACCTCATCCTGCCCAAAATCATCGCCTCGCTGATTGTCAACCCCATCCTGATCATCATCAGCATCTGCTTTGCCTTGTGTGGCGGCTATGTCACCGTACTTGTCACGGGTGTGATTTCGGGATACGACTACATCGATGGTATCACCTCCTTCTTCAGAATGTACGACCTTTACTACGCCCTGACGAAAACCACCGTTTTTGCATTTGTAATATCATCAGTATCATCATTTTACGGATACCGCATTGAAGGCGGCGCCTTAGAGTTGGGTAAAGCCAACACGCAGGGCATTGTGGTCGCCAGTTTCATCATATTGGTTCTCAACCTTGTCATCACCCAAATCATGTTGTAGTTATGATAGAAGTTAAAGATGTTACGAAAGTTTTTGGTGACAGGACCGTTTTGAACCACATCAACACGGCCTTCGAGGAGGGCAAGGTTAACCTGGTGATTGGCCGCTCCGGTTCGGGCAAGACCGTACTGATGAAATGTCTGGTAGGTTTGCTCTCGCCCAACGACGGAGAGATTTTGTATGACGGCCGTAACTTCCACAACTTGGATGAAAAGGACAAAAAGACACTGCGTGCCGAGATGGGCATGCTATTTCAAGGGGCGGCGCTTTTCGACTCAATGACCATTGAAGACAATGTGCTGTTTCCGTTGAACATGCTCACCGAGCAGAGCTATGATGAGAAGATTGCCCGTGCCAACCTCTGCTTGGAGCGCGTTGATTTGAAAGGCAGCAACAAGCTCTACCCTGCCGAGTTGAGCGGCGGTATGAAGAAGCGTGCCGCCATTGCCCGTGCCATTGCCTGCAACCCGAGTTACCTCTTCTGCGACGAGCCCAACTCGGGTCTCGACCCCAAGACCTCATTGCTTATCGACGACCTCATCATCGACATCACCCACGAGTACAACATCACCACGGTGGTTAATACCCACGACTTGAACTCGGTCATCACCATTGGCGAGACCATCTCATACATCTACCAAGGCGACCTCGCTTGGCGTGGCAACAAAGACAACGTGTTGACATCGGATAATGAGCTGTTAAACAACTTTATATACGCCCAACCCTTAACCCAGAAAATTAGAGATTTGATATAACTATGGAAATTACCAAAACCCACATCGAAGGTGTACTTGTTTTGAAACCGCAGATTTTTAAAGACTACCGCGGTTCATTTTGTGAAAGTTTCAGCGCACGCACGCTGAAAGATGCCGGCATCGAGCTGGAGTATCCTCAAGACAATCAAGCCGTTTCGCATAAGAATGTCGTTCGCGGCTTGCATTTCCAGCATCCGCCGTATGCCCAGGCCAAGATTGTGCGCGTGGTTCACGGTTCCACCACCGATGTGGTGCTCGACTTGCGCAAGCACAGCAAAACTTACGGTCAGTACTTTTCCATTGAATTGTCGTTCGACAATGGGCTGCAACTTTACATTCCCGAAGGCTTCGCCCACGGCTATGCCGCCCACGAGGACAACACCGTGGTGGCCTACAAGTGCTCGCGCCTATACGAGCGTGCCGCCGAAGGCGTTATCCGCTATGACGACCCCGACCTCCACATCGACTGGCATGTGGACCAACCCATCGTTTCGGAGAAAGATATCACCGAAGCCGTATTCCTCAAGGATTTCGTGAGTCGGTATGAATAAAAAAAACGGTGCCTTCGACAAGCTCAGGCACCGTTTTTTTGGGCTATTAAACACATCGCGTGTGCCCTTTTTGTGTGTTTTGTTTTAAACAAAATCACATTTCTCCTATCTCATCATTTTATATGTAATCCATTTTGCACTAAATGAGCAGTGTAAAGGGATTTTTACTATTTTTGTAAGCTATTATTTATAATGGTTAAATAGGTTTTTGAATTAAATTAAACACAATTATAAAGTGATGAGAAAAATCTTAATGTTTATGCTGGGAATGCTGCTGGCGGCGGCATCCCTCCACGCACAAACAGTGGTCACCATAGGCCAGTCGAGCATGACGGCCAACTACCCGTTTTACGCGCCGCTGGAGAATGGGCGCACACAACTGCTATACACGGCAGCCGAAATTGGCATGGCCGGCGACATTGAAAGCCTGGCGTTCAACTTCGCCAACAGCGCCGACTTTGACTTTGAGAACCTCACCATCAGGATGGCGCAAACCACAGCCAGCACCCTGAACACCACCTACAGCGGCGCTATGCAAACCGTCTATAGCCACACCTTCCGAGCCACCGCCACTGGCTGGCAAACCCTCCTTTTTGACCAGACCTTTTCTTACGATGGAACTTCCAACTTATTGATAGACATCTGTTACAGCAACAGTGTACCCTCTTCCTATACGGGAGGCGTCAGCGTTATGGCTACTGGCGTAGCCTCCAAAACCCTCTTCTCGGTCTCGACCAACGAAGCGGGCTGCACCCTCACCGACCTCACCAGTTCCTACTTCCGTCCCAACATACAACTCTCCATCATCGGGCCCAACGACTGCGGACCTTGCCGTCCCTACTTGGTGCAGACACTCGGCACCAGCGCCCAAATCGCATGGAGGCAGAGCGGCAGCGCCAAGCGGTGGAAAGTGGCTTACAGCACCACGCCCCTCGCCACGCCCGACTCGGCCACACACATCCTCACTGTAACCCAGCCCGAATGTGCGCTGCAGGGCCTCAGCACGATGACGCACTACTATGTCTATATCCGCACCTATTGCAGCAACGGCGATTCGAGCAACTGGGCCAAGCTGGAGTTCACTACGCCGAACATCATAGCCACCCTTCCGTTTGTCTGCGATTTTGAATCGGCAACGCAGAACCAAGGCTGGCAATTTTACCAAAGCGACGGCAGTGTCAACACTTGGCACATCGGTACCGCCACCCAAGCTGGCAGACAGAAATCGCTCTATATTTCTGATGCTGACGGACTTACTAATCACTACACCCCTTCCGCCTCCCAAACGGCGGCTTGCTACGACCTGCTCTTCAGCGACGGCGGTCCATATCGCCTTTCTTTTGACTGGCGTGGCAATGGCACACGTGGCAGCGACGAGTTCAGCCTCTGGCTTTGCAGCACCGATGACAACCCACTGAGCCCATCGACCAGTGCCCTGAAACTGACGGAACAGCCTGGCACCTCATCGAGTTGGACCAGCTACAGCTGCACATTTAAGACCTCTTCGTTTGCCAACACCACCCAACGACTTGTCATCCTTTGGAAAAACGGCGCTGGCAATGTGGTGCAACCGCCGGCTGCCTTCGACAATCTCCGCCTTGAGAAAAGCACGACGCCAGAAGATACTACCATTGTTGATAATTGCAATCCAAAGCCACTACCGTGGAAAGAGGATTTTGAGCAAAACTTCGACTGGAAATGCTGGCAACACAGCGACGGCAACGGTGATGGCAAGAGCTTCACTTTTAGCACACAGAGTAGCGGTCGCGCGCTGGTTTATGAAAGCGGCGACACCACCACCGACGAGTGGCTCCGGCTCCCTTACCTGGCCCTCAACAACGACTCGGCGGCATTGCACTTTGACTGCCGCAGCACCTTTACAGACACGCTGCTGATGGCAGTGTATGCGCAACTCTATGATGCAGCCAACCCTGCGCTCGTCCGCATTTTGTCAATTACTCCTGGCCATCAGCGGTTTACCATTCCTTTGGCAAACTTCCGCAATCAGAATACGAGAATTGCGCTGCGCCTGACCCACAGCCGCAAAAGTCACGGACTGGTTGTTTTGGACAATTTTGAAGCCAGAGCCATCAGCACCTGCGACGGCAGCTCGTGCGCCTACACTGTCATCACCCAAAACCAAGGCAGCAATGCTTGGACTGCGGGCAACGCCTTTCTTTCGGTACATTCTGACGGTATGGAAGTGATGCGCATTGTACCACGCACGGCATACGACACCTTTGCCATCAACATTTGCAACAATGCCGTGACCGACTTCTTCTGGCATGGCAACGGCACCGCGCTCTCTGCCAGCGGCTTTATCATCACCGACCCTACGGGTAACGAACTGTGCCGATACACCTCTTTGCCCGCCACCGACGGACTGGTCGTATCGCAGCAGAACCGCTGCGATTGCTGTCCGCTACCCACCGCGTTGGCAGCCAGCGCCACGCACAACAGCGCCACGCTATCGTGGCAGAAGCACAGCGCCAGCCGCTGGGAGGTGATCTGCATACCAAGCCACTTGACGCCAGCCAGCGCCACGGCCATCACGGTTACGCAAGTGCCTTATACGGTAGAGAATCTGCAGCCGCAAAGCAGTTACCGCTTCTTTGTCCGCACCGTTTGCGACACATTGCACAGTGCTTGGCAGGAAGGACCACGCTTTACCACCACGGCCACACCCGCTGCCGTTCCCTATAATAATGATTTTGAGAACGATAGCGAAAACACCTTGTGGGTAACCGTCAACAACAACAACGGCTACTCTAACGAATGGTGCATCGGCAATGCTGTTAACCATGGCGGCAACAAAGCGCTCTACATCACCAGCGACCTGGCCACTATGCCCTACCAGGCCAACCTGGCCGCCTCGTCGGTCACCTGGGCATACCGCGACATCACCTTCACGCCCCAAGACGCCTACATTCTTCGCTTCGACTGGAAAGGCAAAGGATTGACCAACAAGAGTTTCCTCAATGTTTATTTGGGCGACTTGATAGATGTGGCCGCCTCACAAGACAGTCTCTTTGCGCCATTAGCCCATGGCCTCACCCCTATAGCCACCAACCTGTGCGGACAAGAGAGTTGGACCACGCATACCATCACATTTGACGGCAGCAACTATGCTGGCCAGACCAAGCGGCTCTACTTCATGTGGTGCAACACGGCAGGTGCCGGCGAGCAACCTCCTGTCGCCATCGACAACATCACCATCGGCAGCTGCACCGCTCCAGAGAAGCTCACCGTCGGCAACATCACAGGCACAACGGCCACGCTTTGCTGGACGGGCATCTCGAACCAGTACCAGATAGAGGTGGTGCGCATCAGTGACGACTTTACCCAAACGCTGACAGCCAATGACACCACCCTCGCACTTTCCGGCCTTACCCTCTATGCCGACTACAAGTGCCGTGTGCGCTCGCAATGTGGAACCCACTACTCCGATTTTACTGAATACGTAACCTTTACCATGTGTCCCTCATTCAACAACAGCGAACGGGTATGGTATGTAAGTCAGCAGGTGGGCAACCCTAACAACTTGGGATACCTCAGCACTGAGCCAGCCAACGACCTGGCTACGGTATTGGCATCGCCCTGTTTACAAGACGGCGACATCAGCAAGGTGGCTGCCGGCGATTATAAGCCCACGGC
>JAEERB010000070.1 GCA_016285615.1 Bacteroidales bacterium | reverse complement strand
AGCCATTTATAGTAGAAATCGACCGAAGTTTCGAACATGTTGCGGCGGAAGTTGCGATAAAAACCCAGCGACACCTGATGACCGATTTGAGGCTTCACAATGTCGGTTGACGGCATCCACACATCGGTGGGCAGCGACACGGTGGCCATGGAGGCCTGATGCAGATACTGATAGTTCATCGTGTAGGAGGCCTTGATGGAGGTGGCAGAATCAATCAAGAAGCGCAACGACAAGCGAGGTTCCGCCGAATTGTAGGCCTTCACCAACTGGCCAGGGCGATATATGATAGAATCGACTACGGCATAGGTATCATCCAACACATAACGCGTAAACGACCCAATATGCGCGAAAAAAGTATAACGCAAGCCAGCATTCACTTTTAGCCAGCGACATACCTCGAACTCATCATTGGCATAAACTGACAAATCGTGGGCATAATAGGGTTTGGACGTTGGCAGCGATAACGTGGCGGCATCACCGGCATGAACATCGTAGCTATTAGGAAAGAGCGTATGGAAAACATAATGCACACCAAACTTGAACTGATGAGGGAATGATGGCAAATAAGTCAGTTCGCTCTTCAGGGAGTAGTCGCGCACACCCGATTTGAGATTAAACTCATACACAGACATTTGCATAGTCGTACCGAAATCATAATTGGTAAAACTTGCCGACGTATTCAAGAAAAGCTGCGGTGTGATGATATAGTTCCAACGCAACGAAACGGCTGCATTGCCCCAATTGAAGATAGCCTTCGTATCGCCCGACTTGGACTTGAAGCCGTACTTGTCATTTCCATAGTAAGCGCCTAAATAGAGGCGATGCTTATCGTTTATTATCCAGTTGATTTTGGCATTCAAATCGTAGAAATAGAACTTCATCCCCTTCATGGGAGAACTCTTCTTCAAAAAAGGCTGCATCAGCACATCGGCGTAAGTACGGCGTGCCGACACAATGAACGACGCCACATTTTTCTTGATAGGCCCCTGCACTGTCAGACGCGAAAAAATAAGGCCGATACCGCCATCCACCTGGTATTTTTTCAAATTGCCTTCTTTCTGATAAACATCCAAAATAGAGGCCAAGCGACCACCATAATAGGCGGGCATTCCCGACTTTGTAATCTCCACGCTTTTCACGGCGTCGCCATTAAACACAGAGAAAAAACCAAACAGGTGGCCCGCATTATAGATAGTGGCTTCATCCAACAATATCAAGTTCTGGTCGGGGCCGCCACCGCGGACATAAAAGCCCGTATTACCTTCCGTCGCCGACTGCACACCAGGCAGCAACTGTATGGATTTCAGCACATCCACTTCGCCAAACAGCGCGGGCAACGCCTTTACCGTTTCAATCTTCATCTCCATCTTTCCCACCTCGATGCTCGTCACATTATGGTCATCGCGCTGGGCCGTCACCACCACTTCGTCGGTCACCACAGCAGAAGGTTGCAATTCAAAATTAAGTGCATGATTATTATACAAATAGATTGTATCTGTAACCTCTTTATAACCCAAATAGGCTATATGCAAAACATAGACACCCGTATCAAGCGTAACAGAATAAAAACCAGCTTTATTCGTTACCGCCCCTTTTGTCTCTGCGTGGACGTATGCAGGCTGCATAACCACATAGACTCCTGGTAGTGTTTCGCCATTAGCGGCATCTTTGATAACACCTGAAACAGAAAAATGCTGGGCAAAGGAAAAAGACGACAGCAAAACAAACAACAAAAAGAGAGCCAGTCGTTTCACAGGTCGAGATCTAACGTATCAGCGTAATGGAACCCTGCTGGAATTTGCGCTTTTGAGGATCATTGGCGCAGGCATAGTTCAACGTCCAGTAATAAACACCGTCTGACACAGGCTGGCCATTTACCTTGCCATCCCAAACTTCGGTAGTATCTTTCGTCTTGAAGACCACAGCTCCCCAACGATCGTAAATGCAGAAGAGGTAATAATCAAACTCTTCCGTCAATTCCAAGCCGAAGTAATCGTTTACACCATCATCGTTGGGTGTGAATGTATTGACAAACTCAACCTTACAAGGACAGTGTTTGGTGTCAAGAATGAGCAGTTCCAAACTATCGCAGCCGTAAGAGGTCGTATGATGATACTCGTATGTGCCAGGTTGGGTATAGACATCACCACGATAATTAAAGGGTTCCTCATCGCAAACAGAGCCAGTGACAATGCTAGTCAGGTCATCGAGAGACAGACGAACGCGACGAGCGGACTTGATACCGCAGAAGACGATATTGATATCCAACAGCACCGACTCGCGAAGTTCGGGGACATCATCTTGAATGGTTCTAAAGGGAATGATGGCAGAAGTCTCGCCAGCGTGAATGGTAAAATTATGATTTAGTGCCTCATAATCCTCGCCTTCCGTAGCCGTGCCAGAGGTTTCCAACTCGATATTAATGTCATAATCAACTGGATACGCCAATTTGATTTCCAAGTCCATGTCATTGCAACCTTCAATCAGACGTTGCTGGCTTTCAATATCATAGTGTTGGATATACTCAATATCGACACTAGAGAAGCTGGAGGACTTGATGAACACGCCCGACTCGAAGGAGTTGTCCTGCGCATTGGCGATGGAAATCTTCATGTGGTAAGTCTCACACGGCACGATGTCGGCGCCGGCTGACAAGGCAGTGGTATAACCGTCAAACTGGACATATTCACCCCCTGTATTGTCCACATAAAACTCCGAAAAATCAAGCGAGGTGCAATTGTCGGGATTGTGCGACGAACCAGGACGGCCAGGGTTAATGGTATTGATAGCCACCTGCAAACCGTTGGGCGTTTCATCGGTAACGCTACCGGGAACAACAGCGATATTCTTGGTGGTCACCGTGTTAGTCACAGGATCCAAACCCGTAAGGAAGAAACCGAAAGCGTCATTAAATTTAGAACAAACATATTCAGGATACTCTTCCGAGGCAAAAACATACTCAAAGTTGAAGGAAGAGGATGTTGACATAAAGTCGAATTCCAGCACCGTGGTGGTGGCGAAATAGCTTGTCGGGTTGATCGCCTGCAAGTCGGGGTCGCGTAGCGAAGTGCTCTGCGCGCATTGCAGTGTCTTACTTCCCGAGTTGTTGGGGCCATCGGCCACTCCTACCTTACCTGTGCAAAGAATTATTCCATCCTTAAAGGGGAAAGAAGAGAAAGCATCACCGTTGGTAAAAGTACCAATCTGATCGGTTTTGATTGTGTCGCCGTCCCAGTTGAACTTACCATTCAAAAAATAAACGCCATCGCCTTTCAGCACATCTTGAATCAGTGTTTGCGGCAGTTGACCTTTGGAACTGGAAGTTACAATTTGTCCGTGAGCAGGCAAAAGCCACGCTCCCAACCCAATCAAAACAGCAATCAACAGTAATCTTTTCACTCTTCTACTAATAAATGAAACAACTTGCAAATGTACATAATTTTTTGAAACAAAAAAAGCGGCGGAATAAAATTCTGCCGCTTTTACAAGAATTAGAGGGAATTATCATTGTTGGACCCGCTGAGCGGATTCTTTGGTCCAGTGCATCGTTTTCCCCAACATGGCCACGCCCCAGTACCCGCGTACTTTCAGTCGGTTTTCACCGTCAAACTTCATGTACATCTTGTAGGTACCGCTTTTGCCAGGATACTTGATGACACCATTCTGCCACTCATTCTCTTTCACATTGAAAGAGAGGTTTTTGAGAAATACATGACCAAGGAAGCTCTTTTTCTCAACGTTTTCCACCCAACAAACCTTCCCTTCGTATTTTCCGTCAGCAGTCTTGTAAATATAAGTCTGTGAACCCTCTTTCGAAAAAGGATCAACAGAATAATAGTAACCGACGATGTCATCGGCCTTATTCTGCGCCGACAAGGTCAGCACACAAACCATTATTCCTAAAACTACTGCAAGATGTTTCATGATTCAAAATTATTTGCCCAAAGTAGCCACCATGACTGCCTTGATGGTATGGAGTCTGTTTTCGGCTTCATCGAATACGATTGACATCGGTGATTCGAATACTTCGTCGGTAACTTCCATAGCTTCGATGCCATATTTTTGGTAGATATCCTCACCGATAACAGTTTCTCTGTTATGGAATGAAGGCAGGCAGTGGAGGAATTTAACATTGGGATTACCGGTTTTCTTAACAACATCCATATTGACCTGATAGGGAGTCAACAGTTTAATACGCTCAGCCCAAACTTCGGCGGGCTCGCCCATTGATACCCAAACGTCGGTATAGAGGAAGTCAACGCCCTTAACGGCTTCGTCAACATTCTCAGTGATAGTTATCTTGGCACCAGTTTCCTTTGCGATTTCGCGGCATTGTGCTACCAGTTTCTCATCAGGTTGGCAAGCCTTGGGGGCAGCGGCTCTGAAGTCCATACCCATCTTGGCGGCACCCACCATCAACGAGTTACCCATGTTGTTGCGGGCATCGCCGAGGTAGCAGAATGAAATCTGGTGCAGAGGTTTGTCGCTGTGTTCCATCATGGTCAGGAAGTCTGCCAGGATTTGTGTCGGGTGGAATTCAGTGGTCAGACCGTTCCATACGGGCACACCAGCGTATTTACCGAGAGCTTCCACAATCTCTTGAGAATAACCGCGATACTCGATACCGTCATAAATACGGCCCAATACGCGAGCGGTATCCTTCATCGATTCTTTCTTACCCATTTGCGAGCCCGAAGGTCCCAGGTAAGTTACATGAGCGCCTTGGTCCAAAGCGGCCACCTCAAATGAGCAGCGAGTTCTGGTAGAATCCTTCTCAAAAAGCAGAACGATGTTTTTGCCTTTCAAGGTAGGTTGTTCCGTACCCGTATATTTGGCTTTTTTCAAATCAGCAGCCAAAGTCAACAAGAATCTGATTTCAGCAGGAGTGAAATCTAACAGTTTCAAAAAGTTTCTGTTTCTTAAATTAAATGCCATGGTATTGATATTTATTAAGTTATGAAATATATTGTGATGTCAAGTGAATAGTGAGAAGTGAGAAGTTAAGAAATTAAGGAGTTAAGAGTTATGGAGTTATGGAAATTTGTTCTTTGTTTTTTTAATTTTGAATTCTGAACTTTGAATTTTGAATTTCTATCTTACGATACGTGTGCCGCATCCGGGCGTTCCCAGCGAGTTGGCTTCGGTGATGATACATTCAGAGCCACCATTCTCGACGAAGTAGATGGCTGCGCGCACTTTCGGAGCCATGGAGCCTTCGGTGAACTGACCTTCGGCGAGCAACTTCTTCGCTTCAGCGATGGTCAACACATCGAGTGCCTGCTGGTTGGGTTTGTTGAAATTGATATAGATTTTCGGAACGTCGGTCAAGATGTAGAACTCATCTGCCTGAATGGCGTCTGCCATCAGCGCCGAAGCCAAGTCCTTGTCGATCACGGCTTCCACACCTTTGAGCATGCCGTTTTCCTTGATGACGGGGATGCCGCCGCCGCCCACCGTGATGACGATATTGCCAGCCGTTGCCAGTTGTTTGACCACATCGGCATTCATCACCTCTATCGGTTTAGGCGAAGCCACCACCTTACGCCAGCCGTTGCCCTTGGGATCCTCTTTATATTTGGCGTCAGGAGCATCCATCAGCAACTCAGCCACTTCCTGCTCGGAATAGTACGGTCCGATAGGCTTTGTAGGATTCTCGAACATAGGATCATCCTTATCCACAAGTACTTGTGTAATCAGAGAGAGCACATTACGCTGAATCTGATGCTGGTTCAAGGCATTGCGCAAGCCCATCTCAATCAGATAGCCAATCGAGCCTTGCGTCTCGGCCACACAGAAATCCATAGGCATGCTCTCCATCTCATAGAGACGGTTGGCAGCCTCGTGTTGCAACAGCACATAACCCACTTGCGGGCCGTTACCGTGACCGATGACCAAATTGTAACCTAAATCTATAAGTTTAAGCAACGACTCTACAGCCGATGCCACGTTTTCAATCTGCTGGTGATAAGAACATTTCTGACCGCTACGCAATAGTGCGTTTCCTCCTAAAGCTACTACGGCTAATTTACTCATTTCTATAGTTAGTTTTTATAGTTTATCCTTCATTCTTGAAAAAGAGTGCAAAGATAATAAATTTATTCATATAATAGGCGTTTTCAACGATTTTAAAAGAGGCCGAAATAATCTTCTCGCGAACGATAAAAATAAAAAAAAACAGCCAACAAGTGTTAGCTGTTTTTCGTTTGGCGGTCCGGACGAGGCTCGAACTCGCGACCCCATGCGTGACAGGCATGTATTCTAACCAAACTGAACTACCGGACCTATCCTTATTTTGAGGCTGCAAAGATAGGCATTTTTTCAATCCCTGCAACCATCTTTTTGCATTTTTTTGTTTTTTTTCTTCAACAAGTTAATTTACAACCGAATAAATTTTCATTTTTCTTTAGAAACTCCAGTTCAAACCGAAACTATAGAGGATGGGCAACTGGTAAATGACGCCGTTTGTCACACGATTCACGTAGAAAATGTTGTGATAATTGTATAAGTTAGTGGCTCCGACATTCAATTCAATCACATGACGCTCGCCGATATGGAACTTCTTTTTGAAGTTGATATCCAGACGGTGATAATCGGGCAAACGGGCCGCATTCAGGTCTGCCAGGAAGAAACCCATATCCTCATTGGCATGAATGTAGTCATCGCCGATATAGGAAGGATTATAATGGCCATAGTAGCCTTGTGTCTGCGTAAACGGGAAGCCCGAACCGTAGTTCCAGCGCACGTCGATCTGCCACGTACGGTTCTTGCCAAAGGCGTACGAGAGCATCAGGTTAACATTGTGGCGGCGATCGAAATGCGGTGAATAGTGCACTACCCCATCGTAACGTTTTACCCAAGCCAACGAATAGACGAACCAAGCATAGAAGCCTTTATACTCAAACTTGGCTGTAAGATCGGCGCCGTAGGCAAAACCTTTTTCGAAAATATAGTCTTTTTTCTGGATATCGGGAATATGCGAATAGGCCACCACATCCTCATACACCTTATAACGGTTGAGTGTGGTCAGCTGCGAGAAATTCTTGAAATAACCTTCAATGTTGATAGAAGTGTGCTTGATGACATCCAACTCCAAGCCCAGCACCACGTGTTGTGCCTTCTGCAGATTATTGCGCATCTCCTTGCCATCAAACTCCGGCGACATGTCATCAGGACTGGAGAGGAAGCCATAGAAGAGGTTCACCACATCGCGGTCGGAAGTGGCGGCAACAAAGTTCTGCGAATAGAGGCCGCCAGCCAATTTCAAACGGATCTTCTTGGTAATATTGTATTTGATGGCCAAACGAGGCTCTGGTGAAGCAGCATTCATCGAAGCATAATATTGCAAGCGGAAACTGGGTTCCAAAAGCAACTTGTCACGATAGTTGTATTTATACTTGAAGAAGATACCGATATCGGTGGTGTTGTCCACAAAAACATTCTTGAAACCAGCGGAATTGTACAACGAATAGTTTGTGGTATAACCTAACAGCTCGGCACCGATTGTGAACAGGCTCTTACCAAGATAATAGTTGAAGTTCAAGTTGGCGGTAAAGCCGTTAATTGAGCTTTCGCGCGGGGTAAAAGCATAGTCGTCGAGGATGGTTTTATACTTCGAGTAGGCGATGGTACCTTCGATGGTGGTCGGCACATTGCCTGGCACAATCAAGAAGTTGGTACCGGCGCCCCAACTGTTCCACTTATAGGTGGCAATATCCTTGTAATGAACGGCATCGTTAAAGTCGAAGCCAAAAACATTGAGCTTAGTACCATTGTTGGTTGCCAACGACAATTTGGCGTAGAAATCCAGATAGTTGTATGGAAGTCCATTCTTGTCAGCGTAAGGATAGAGTGCTTTAGAAGCCTGCTCCAAATAAGAGCCCTTGGCCGAAATGACATAACTCAACGAAACCTTACGATCATCTTTCAACTTGACAATGGGGCCTTCAAGCAACACTTTGGCTCCGAAGGTATTCACATCCACCTTGCCGGAGAAACGCTTACGATTGCCATCGCGAGTCTTAATATCCATAATGGACGAAATACGGCCGCCAAATTCAGCACCGAAGCCGCCAGTATAGACATCTGCACTGCTCATAATGTCGGTGTCAAACACCGAGAAGAGGCCGATGGAATGGAAGGGATTATAGACCAACATACCATCGAGCAGCACCATATTCTGGATGGGTGTACCACCACGAATGTAGAGCTGGCCGCCCTGGTCACCCGTGGAGACTACGCCAGGCAGCACCTGCAGATACTGTGCAAAGTCGGGCATACCACCAATGGAGGGCATCTTCTTGATTTCCTTAGGCGTTACAGAAACAACGGAGGTGTTGGTAGTTGTGATAACACGCTGCTGTTCAGCACTCACATTAACAGCATCCAAGGAGATTTTTGAAGGAGAAAGAAAATATTTCTTTGTAATTACTTGATTTTTTTGCAGGGTAATATTTTCGCGGATAGAATCGAAACCAAAGAAAGAGACGGCCAGTGTGTATTCGCCATCAGGGATCTTGCCAATGACAAACGAACCGTTGTGTTCGGTTACCGAACCGAAGGATGTGCCCAACAAATGTACGGGGCAATGGGCAATCGGAGCGCCATCTTCCGCATTATCTAGAAAGCCTTGGATGATGTTATTCTGTCCTTGCGCCTCACACACTGCCCAAAGAAGTAGCATCACAAAAAATAATCGCAAATATCTCATTGGTTTTCTTTTGAAAGGTGCAAAGATACTATTTTTTTAAAAACAAAAACAAGGAATGGCGAACACAAAATTCACCATTCCTTATGGTTCGGAAATTAATTCCGTATGGGTTATAAATCGCTGTTAGACAAGACGATTTATCACACTTTGATTTCTACATCAACACCACTGGGCAATTCGAGTTTCATCAATGCGTCAATGGTTTTTGAAGTAGTACCATAGATATCCAACAATCTTTTGTAAGTAGAGAATTCAAATTGTTCTCTTGACTTCTTGTTTACGAAGGTGGAGCGGTTTACCGTAAAGATTTTCTTGTGGGTGGGAAGTGGAATGGGTCCTACCAGAACAACTTTGTCATCTTTCACGGCGTTGACCGTTTTCACGATCTTCTCTGCCGATTTGTCAACCAAGGTGTGGTCGAACGACTTTAATTTAATTCTAATTCTTTGACTCACTTTAACTTATTATTTAATTGGTGATTAAATTATTTTGTCTTTATCTTTATTTCTTTGGTTAAAAGAATGTTAGAGGAGTGCGTATCTTCCAACATTCAAAATATATTCTTTGATTTCGGGTGGAACTTCGGCATATTTGAGGAACTCCATACTGTAGGTGGCTCGTCCTGAAGTTATTGAGCGCAAGTTGGTCACATAGCCGAACATCTCGGCGAGTGGCACATGAGCTTTCACGATTTGAAAACCCACCTTGGCATCAATGCCTTCGAGCACGGCGCGCTTGCGGTTCAAGTCGGCGGTCACATTGCCGATGTACTCATCGGGGGTAGTGATTTCGACTTTCATGATCGGCTCCAGGATGGCGGTCTCGATTTCGTGGCACGCCTCGCGGAAAGCGATTTTGGCGCACACCTCGAACGAGAGGCTGTCGGAATCGACACTGTGCGCACTGCCATCAAGCAGTGTGACGTGAAGGTTCTCGACGGGGAAGCCATACTTGCCGTTCTGCATCGCAATTTTGAAGCCTTTTTCCACGCCTTGGATATATTCCTTCGGAATAACACCGCCAGGAATTTTATTCTCCAGTACCAGTCCTCGCTGGTCAAGCGGCATGGGGGCCATCTCGAAGTCCAATTCTGCAAACGAGCCTTTGCCGCCGGTCTGGCGTTTGTAGGTCTCCTTATGGCGAACTGGAGCAATGAGGGCTTCCTTGTAGGCTACACGCGGTTTGCCGTGGTTGCAAGCCACATTGAACTCCCTTTTCAGACGATCGAGCAAGATGTCGAGGTGAAGTTCGCCCATACCGCTAATCAGGGTTTGGCCGGATTCTTCATTCACTGAAACCACGAAAGTAGGATCCTCTTCCGCCAGTTTGTTCAGTGCTGACATCAGCTTGTCATCATCGTCCTTGGTTTTGGGTTCTACGGCGATGTGGATTACAGGCTCAGGAAATTCGATATTCTCAAGCGAGATAGGAAATTTCTCTTCTGCCAGTGTATCACCGGTATGGATATTCTTCATACCCACCAGCGCCACGATGTTTCCTGCTGATATCTCATCCAATTGCGTCTGCTTATTGGAGTGCATCTGCAGGATTTTCGACACGCGTTCACGCTGACCTGTTGACACATTGTAAATCACCTCTCCTGCTTTCAGCACGCCCGAATAGACCTTGATGAAGGTCAACTTGCCCACATACGGGTCGGTGGCGATTTTGAAAGCCAGTGCTGAGAAGTGCTCGTGCTCATCCATCTTGCGTTCTTCCTCTTTCTCCGTTTTCGGATTGATACCTTTAATTGGAGGCATATCCAACGGTGAAGGAAGGTAGCGCACAATCGCGTCAATCAGTCGCTGCACCCCTTTGTTCTTGAATGAAGAACCGCAGAGCACAGGGCAGATATGGCGTTCAATGGTTGAGCGACGAATGGTGGCAATCAGTTCATCCTCGGTAATCTCTTCCGGGGCGTCGAAATACTTTGCCATCAGCTCCTCGTCAAAGTCGGCCAGTGCCTCTATCAGTTTCTCACGATACTCAGCGGCTTCCTCGGCCATGTCGGCGGGGATATCCACTGCGTAATAGGTAAGTCCCTGGTCTTCCTCGTTCCACTCGTATGCCTTCATCTCAATCAAGTCGATGACCCCTTTGAATTGGTCCTCGGCTCCGATAGGCAGTTGCAGTGCCACGGGGTTGGCACCCAGCTTCTCCTTGATTTGTCGCACGGCACCGTAGAAATCTGCGCCAGACCTGTCCATCTTATTGATGTAGGCTATGCGGGCCACATGGTACTTATCAGCCTGGCGCCATACGGTTTCAGACTGAGGTTCCACGCCACCCACGGCGCAAAACAATGCCACAGCTCCATCCAAAATTCTCAAAGAACGTTCAACTTCGACTGTAAAATCGACATGACCGGGAGTGTCGATAATGTTGATTTTATAGTCATCAGACCGGTATTTCCACATCACTGTAGTGGCCGCACTCGTAATGGTGATGCCCCTCTCCTGCTCTTGGACCATCCAGTCCATGGTAGCAGTTCCTTCGTCAACTTCGCCGATCTTATAATTTTTTCCGGTATAGTAGAGGATTCTTTCGGTCGTGGTGGTCTTTCCGGCATCAATATGTGCCATGATACCAATATTCCTAACCTTGGTCAACTCCTCTGACATAGCCAGTCCTCTTACCGAATGGAAATTATGCGATTTTAGAATCTGAAGTGAGAGAATGCCTTGTTAGCCTCTGCCATTCTGTGCGTATCTTCTTTACGCTTGAAGGCGGCACCCTCTTCTTTGTATGCAGCCATAATTTCTGCAGCCAACTTGGCAGCCATCGTCTTCTCGTGACGTTTGCGTGCAAAGTTGATTAAGTTTTTCATACCGACAGATTGCTTTCTTTCGGGACGGAGTTCGGTAGGGATTTGGAAGGTGGCACCACCAATTCTTCTACTCTTAACTTCCAAAGAAGGAGTAACATTGGCCAAAGCCTGTTTCCATACTTCGATACCGTCTTCGCTGGTCTTTTCTGCTACGATGTCAATAGCGTCGTAGAAGATTTCGAAAGCAATGGATTTTTTACCTTTGAGCATGATGTTGTTGACAAACTTGGTCACCATCACGTCATTGAATTTAGGATCAGGAAGGATAATCCTTTTTTTTGGTTTTGATTTTCTCATAACTCTGTAACTTCAATAATTGGGTTATTTACTCTGGAAATCGTCCATTTTGACGTTCCATTTACTGTTTGCTGATTTTGATGTAAGAAGACGCAGCACGCTGCGTCTCTACATTAATATATTATTGGGCTTTTTTCTTGGGACGCTTGGCACCGTATTTCGATCTGCCTTGCAGACGGCCTTCTACGCCAGCGGAATCCAATGCACCGCGAACGATGTGATATCTT
>JAEERB010000263.1 GCA_016285615.1 Bacteroidales bacterium | reverse complement strand
GTGGTCTGACGATTATCCTCCTTTATGTGCTATTGGTTTTCGTCTTCGGTGTGGCCATCTTTAACGAAGCCAAGAGGAGTGGCTTTTACTATTATTAATCAAAAAGAAGGCTGAGAAAGACAAGGTCATTGTCTCTTGTCTCCAAATCTATAACTATGCGCAAAATCATTTGGGGAACAATCCTGTTGTTATTAGCGGCATATGTGTATTACAGTTATGACCCGTCGCACAGTGAGTTGTTCCCCAAATGTCCTTTTTTTTCGCTCACAGGCTGGAAATGTCCGGGGTGTGGGTCGCAGCGAGCCTTTCACCAATTATTACATGGCGACATCATGGCGGCCTTTCATTATAATGCTTTGATGGTTTGCGCTATACCTGCGGTATTAGTCATGCTTCTTGCTGAATGGAAACGTACTCGCTGGCCCCGCTTTTATGCCACCGTCAATCATCCTTGCGTCATTATCTTTATCGCCGTCCTCGCCATAGCATGGTGGATAGGAAGAAACCTTTATTAGTAATAGAAAAACACAATCCGTCCTATAATCACCTGGATAATCCTAGGTTCTCCAATGTATTCCATAAAGACTGCTTCTCCGTTCGGTTGGATTTGCGATCCACCGCATTGAGTATAAGCATATCCAATGCGCTTTTCCTAAACAAATCACGTCCTCCCCTCCGGGTGGGAAGGGGAGGGGGCTCATCAAAAAAGACCGCCATCCAGTGAAGGAGGGCGGTCTTTATATATCTGTTAATCAGTGATTACTGTTGTGGACCCTGCGGTTGCTGCGGACGATATTGTGTCTGCTGGGGTTGTTGCGGTCCATAAGGCTGCTGGCCGTAAGGCTGTTGCGGCTGCTGCGGTTGTTGATACTGCGGCTGCTGGGGCTGCTGATAAGGCTGCTGGCCATACTGTTGAGGACCATACTGGGGCTGCTGGCCGTACATTGGCTGTGCACCGAAAGGCTGCTGCGGGCCCTGACCGCCATCAGGATATTTGGGCGACGGACCAAACTGGTTGGTAAACGGCTGGCTGTCTTGTGCCCAGAATACAATCAGGATGATGCCGATGATAGCAGCAGGAATGGCAACGAGCAATGAGATGGCACCTGTGCCGGCTGCTGCGTCAATGTCTGACCATGTAGTAGCATTCTTAGCCTTGAAATAGGTCACAATGGCCAAAATCTGCATAATAACCGTTAAAGCCAGATAGATGTAAACGAGCACGGGACCACGGCCGGTGTCGTGCAAGCGGCGAATCATCAGAGGTGCGGCTACAACCCACACGCAGATGCTGAGAATCGGGCCAACTATGGGGATGAAACTAAGGATGGCATTCACAATGACGATTGCCAAAGCGGTCCACCAAAATTCTGAGCGGCGTGAACGGCCGTCCATTTCTTTAATACGACTGAGTGCCAATTTCACTGCACTCACGAAATCCAATTGAGGAAGTGCGTTTGCCATAATTGTTTGGTTTTTTTAGTTAATAAATATTTGATGTTAAAAAGTTTTTCGTATTACGCTATCAGGGCTATTGCTTGCCCTCTGCTCCTTGATCCTTTCCCCTCTCCAGCAGGTCGGGTCTCAATCTCCGGGTACGCTCCAGACTTTGTTCTATCTCCCAGTCCTTGATTTTAGCCTCATTACCACTGAGCAAGATCTCTGGCACTTTCCATCCTTTATAATCTGCCGGCCGTGTGTATATCGGCGCTGAGAGCATATCGTCTTGGAAACAATCGGAGAGGGCGCTCTGTTCATCGCCCACCACGCCCGGGATAACCCTGACGATGGCATCCGCCATCACTGCCGCTGCCAATTCGCCACCCGTCAGCACATAGTCGCCGATGCTGATCTCGCGGGTGATGAGGTGGTCGCGTATACGCTGGTCAATTCCCTTATAATGACCGCAGAGAATGATGATGTTTCCCTTCAATGACAGTTCATTGGCTACATGCTGGTTGAACTGCTCACCGTCGGGCGATGTGAAAATCACTTCGTCGTAGTCGCGCTCGGCTTTCAATGCACTGATACAACGGTCTATCGGTTCGCATTGCATTACCATGCCGGCGAATCCTCCGTAGGGGTAATCATCCACACGGCGCCATTTGTCGGTCGTATAGTCGCGCAACTGATGCAGATGTATCTCTGCCAGTCCTTTTTTCTGCGCCCGGGCCAAGATGGACTCGTGTACGAATCCCTCTATCATTTCGGGCAAAACAGTGATGATGTCAATTCTCATTTCTTTTGCAAAGATAGCAAATAAAAG
>JAEERB010000262.1 GCA_016285615.1 Bacteroidales bacterium | reverse complement strand
CGACATCGGATTCGAGACTTATCATAAGATCCTCGATGAAGCCATCCTTGAACTGAAAGAGACTGAATTTCAGGATATCTTCGACAAAGAAGAAGAGAAATCGTATGTCGCCGACTGCACCATCGAGACCGACATGGAGGTGCGTTTCCCCGCCGACTACATCAACTCAACGCAGGAGCGCGTCAGCCTTTACAGCGAACTCGACCGCACCAAGACCGAGGAGAGCCTGATGAAATTCACCGACCACCTCATCGACCGCTTCGGCCCCATCCCCAAACAAGTCAACGACTTGCTCAACACCGTGCGTCTGCGTTGGATTGCCAAAGATTTGGGCTTCGAGAAAATCTTGTTGCGCCACCACAATATGACGGCCTATTTCGTCAGCAACCAAGCCTCGAAATACTACGAAAGCGCCACCTACATGCAGATCATGCAGTACATCATGAGCCATCCGAAGCGCACTGCGCTCAAGGAGGCCAACGACAAACTGCAACTCACCGTCAAAGAGGTTAGCACGGTGACGCAGGCGCTGGAATTATTACGAGAGATGAATGCTGAATAATGGTATCGCTTCGCGAGAAATCCGTCAAAAATCGAAAAAAAATCATTCAAAATCAGAGAAATAAATTTTACTATGATTTTTAAAACAAATTTTTGATGGATTTCTGCCCTTTAGGGCATCACTTCTTTTCCCAAAAATCAGCCCCCTTTACGCCGATTTCCTTCGGGTCGAAGGCGGGTTCCTTGCCTTCCTTCTTCTGGCGTTCGTAGGATTTCAGTGCCTTAAAAGCCTTGGGTGATAGGAGCAGGATAGCGATGATATTCACCCAGGCCATGGTGCCCACACCGATATCGCCGAGGTTCCACATCGCACGGGCCTCATGCAGCGAGCCGAAGAACACCATGCCCACCACGCCAAGACGCAGCACCCAAATCAGGACATGCTCCTTGCGGCCTTTGCCGAAGAGGTAGACAAGATTCGTCTCGGCATAGTAATAATATGCCATGATGGTGGTGAAGGCGAAGAAAAACAAGGCAAACGAAACAATAATGCCGCCCCAGTTGACACCCAACAGTGTACCCAAAGCAGCGGAGGTGTAACTTACATCAGGAGCACCCAACTCCACACCTTCGGCAGCAACGAGGATGTTGCCCGAAGCATCGAATACATTGTAGGTCTTGCAGGCCAAAATCATCACGGCAGTGGCGGTGCAAACGAGTAGCGTGTCGATATACACCGAAAACGCCTGCACCAGTCCCTGCTTGACGGGATGCGAGACCTTGGCTGCACCCGCCACGATGGCACCCGTGCCCTGCCCTGCTTCATTGGAATAGATGCCGCGCTTCACGCCCCACGCGATGGTGCTGCCCAAGATGCCGCCCAAGGCCTCTTTCATGCCGAAAGCACTACGGAGCATATCCATAAAGACCGAAGGCACCTCGCGGATATGGAAACCCAACACGACAAGGGAGAGCAAAACATACAAGACAGCCATAAACGGCGCCACAATCTGCGCCACATTGGCGATACGTTTCACACCGCCCATCACCACTAAACCGATGAGCAAGGCCACGATGGCACCCGCCCATGCCGGACTGATGTGGAAAGTGTTGGCAAACGAGATAGCGATACCGTTGGACTGCACCGGTGGCAGAAACAGACCGCAAGCCAGCACCGCGATAACGGCAAAGGCTACCGCAAGCCATTTGCTGTGCAAGCCTTTCTCGATATAATAAGCAGGGCCGCCACGGAACTGACCTTTGTGTTCTTCCTTATAGATCTGCGCCAAAGTAGCCTCGGAGAAGGCCGAACCCGCGCCCAAGAAAGCGATGATCCACATCCAAACGATAGCCCCAGGGCCTCCGTAACCAATGGCCGTAGCTACTCCTACAATGTTTCCCGTTCCCACGCGTCCCGAGAGCGCCATCGAGAAAGCCTGAAACGAAGTGATGCCTGTCTTCTGACTTTTGTCCGTCGAGAAAAGCAGTTTGGCCATCTCACGCAGACGACGCACCTGCACGAAGCGCGTACCGATGGAGAAATAGAGTCCCGCCAAGAGGCAGATGGTCACTAAGGCTGGGCTCCACACCCATCCACTGATTGTTTGTATGATTTGTTCCATAATGTAGTTCCTATTTATCCATTTTGAAGTCTGAAAAACTCTTTCTGTTGTTCTATCTCGCGTCGAAGTTCTTCTTTGGTAGGCATATAAGTTAGATATTTCGCCGCGAAAAGTTGATCGTTGCCGTTTAATACGCTATAATGAGCCACATCCTCATCGG
>JAEERB010000261.1 GCA_016285615.1 Bacteroidales bacterium | reverse complement strand
CTCATCATTAGTCCTTAATGCCCTTGTTTATGCATTAATGAGCTACGACGAAGAACAATTCGGTAACACCTTGTGGGCTAGAACACTGAAATACAGAATTGAACTTGAACCCGGCTTGAGAAAATTCTCTGACACCTTAAAAGAAAAGGATCCAAATGATATTTTAAATTTAGCGCAAGCTCTCTTAGCCAATCCATATAAGAGATTGTTTGAAACTATGCATAATATAATAGATCAACAGACAGAACAAGAAGGATATTAATATGGCACTTCAGAAAACTTTTAAAGAAAATTACGCAAACCTATTGCAATACGAAGCTAAAAATGGTATAAACATAGCTCGTTATTCAAAATCATATTTCGAGTATGACAAAGAGCAAGTTCAAATGATTCCCACCATTGAACAACCTGAAGGCTTGTTAAATAGAATGGATTCTGCTAACGACTTGATTTCTGCCAAAAAATTATACGAGGCGTATGAAACTATCACACCTCTTCAGGCTTCAGATGAGAGTTTTTGGACATATCTCACCCATGTAGACCTTTTCCCATATGTTCAAGCACGGAATAATGCGGTATTAGAAGAAGGATTTAATGATGCCAAATACATCGACAATTACTTTTTTCATGGTAACGGAGGTTTAATTTATCATCCCCTTGCTGGACTATGGTGGGATGTTCATTGTACAATTGACAAAGAATCATCCGAACCATACAAATACACTGATTATCTATTTAAGGATTATGGACTAAGAGTTACTTACATGGGACGATATGCTTTGTTCAGACACAAGGAAGAAGTGTTTGGAATTTTGCAATTTCTTATGGATTATGAGGATGTAGCAAGCGAACATTTTCGCCAGAGATCCAGATGGATTTCTCAATACTTTAATAAAGTTGGAGCTGTAAAACAGTTAAGAAGCCTTAATCGAGATTTTTTCTATTCAGAGCTTGTGAAACTCAAGGATGTTTTATTAAGAATTAAAACTGATGAAGATGTCAAATCATTATAGAAAAATCATCCATCTCATTACCAATCGTAACATAAAAGGCATAAGAAAATCTGAGATGAATTAAAAATAATCAACACCTCACTCCCATCCAACACCATCGCTGCATATCGCAGATATAAGCTGCAACACCAAGTCTAAAGAAAAATCCACTAAATTCGAAACTCGAAAAATCTCCTCAAAAAAAATGAAACACACCCTCTACAAAACCCAAAACACTTGCTCTCAATATATTGACGTGACCGTGGATGACAATGGTGTCATTCAACAAGTGTTCTTTGTGGGCGGCTGTAACGGCAACCTGCAAGGAATCTGCAAATTGGTAACAGGCCAGAAAATTGATGACGTGATAGAGAAGCTCAACGGCATCCGCTGTGGCGACAACTACACCTCTTGTCCCGACCAACTTTGTCGCGCTTTGGAGGAACTGAAAAAATGACCGACCGCCTCACTCCCATCCAACGCCATCGCTGCATGTCGCAGATACACAGCCAGGGAACCAAGCCTGAGCTGAAGGTGCGACAATGGCTGTGGAATCACGGCTACCGCTACCGCCTCAATGTGCGCGGAGTGCCCGGCAAACCCGACATCGTAATGCGCAAGTACCGGACGGCCATTTTTGTAAACGGCTGTTTCTGGCACGGACACGAAATCGAGTGGAGAACGGAGAACGGAGAGTTGAGAGTGGATAATTCGAAATGTTGTAAGATTCCACAGTCCAATCGGGAGTTTTGGGTGAATAAGATTCGGCGGAACCAGGAACGTGACCAACAGAATTACAAGGTGTTACAAGATAACGGCTGGCAGGTGCTGGTCATCTGGGAGTGCCAACTGAAAGCATCCGTCATTGAACAAACCATGCGGCAAGTGGAAGTCAGTCTGCAAGACTACTACCTAAAAACACTGAGCCGCAAAGCCGTCGCCTACATCCATGTTGAGGAGGCAGACCTGCCCATCGCAGCAGAAGAATCAATAGAATACAATTAACCTATAAATCACACCACTATGAAAAAACTATTATTGATTGTCGCCGCCGCCCTATTGCTTGCGGCATGCCAAGATTCAGAAAAACAACTGCGCCAACGTGCAGCCGAATTGTGCCAATACATTCCCGACCACGAACTGCAGGAGGCTGCGAAACCGTACATGACAGCCGACTTCTACGCCGTGCTCGACACCATGTTCAACCGACTTCCCGAATTTGAGGGCATGGACCACGAATGGCTCTACTATTTTGTGACTGGCAACGGTGGCACCACTGCCGATTTTGAAGTTA
>JAEERB010000069.1 GCA_016285615.1 Bacteroidales bacterium | reverse complement strand
ATTTTCCGATACTCCACGGATGGGCTGAGGCGTAAAGTAATAGTCGCCGCCAGTCAACTCGGGATGACCGTAAACTTCAAAAGGCTTGTCAGTACCACGTCCAACACTTATCAGCGTTCCTTCAAACAAACACAACGAAGGATAGAGGTAGATGGCTTCGTCGCTCTGTAAGTTGGGCGACGGCGCTTTGGGAAGATGATAGCGCATACTGTGGTTGTAGCCCTCCATGGTGAAAATACGCAGGTCGCAACTCATAGGTCCCGTCGAAAGCCATCCTTCTGCATTGATCATCATGCCGTATTCGGCAATGGTCATGCCATGCACCACAGGCACGGGATGCATGCCAATGAACGACTTGTACTTGGGCTCCAGTACCGGGCCGTCAACAAAATAGCCATTAGGATTGGGACGGTCTAAGATGGCGACAATCACATGATTTTCAGCCGCGGCCTCCATTACATAATGCAAGGTGGAAATGTAGGTGTAAAACCGACAGCCAACATCTTGAATATCAAATAAAATGATGTCAATGCCTGCCAATTGCTCAGCCTTGGGCTTGCGGTTGCTGCCGTACAAAGAGATAATAGGCAGTCCCGTCTTGGCATCCACCGACGACTTGATATGAGCGCCAGCCTCAGCCTCACCACGGAAACCGTGCTCCGGACAGAAAATAGCCACCACATTTACACCCGAAGCGAGCAATGTATCAACCAGATGGGTGTTCTCAACCATGGATGTGTGATTGCCGCAAACGGCCACTTTTTTGCCTTTTAGCAGCGGCAAATATTGCTCCATACACTCGGCACCCATTTTTATTTGTGCGTTTGTTAGCAGCGTCAAAAATGCGAAAAACAAAAATGTGGCTATCTTCTTCATTATCAATTGTAAATTGTTAATTATAAATTGTTCTGTTGCATTGTCATAATGTTTACACTGCGTGGAAGTATAGAGATGTCATAATCGCCCTGCTTTAGCATTTCACCTTCCACTTCTCCCAAAACATGCTCCGACGAGCGAATGGAGATGTGTTGGGTTTTATATGTACTGACTTCCTTCATTTTCAAATGTTTACCAGCATAAAGATTTTTAACGTTGGCAATCACTTTGAAAGGAGAGACATGTCGAATGACGACCAAGTCGAATAATCCATTGTCTTGCAACGCCATAGGCACCTGCATCATACCGTTGCCGTTGTACTTGCCAATGCCGACGGCCATGGTGTAAACATTTTCCGTTATATCAAAGTTATCTCCTTTAATATGAATACTTTGCGACTTGTGTTTAAAGAGAACCTTTAAGAGGGTAGTAAGGTATATGGCCGAACTGAAATGTTTGGGTTTATTGCCCACAGTGTGCTGAATAACATCAGCATCAAAACCGAAACCAGCAATATTAATGAAATAACGCTCGGCTATGGTGCCATTCCCATTGATCGATCTTACTAAGCCTACATCATGCTGAATGAAGGATGGGTGAGCTAAACAATGCAAGGTTTCTTGTAAATCATTGGGATAAAGGTGAGTACGGCAGAAATCGTTGCCCGTTCCCATGGGCAGGATGGCTACGTAAACCTCGCGTGTGTCCACGCCCGACTGGAAAATACCGTTGATGATTTCGTTGATGGTGCCATCACCGCCACAGACGATAAAATGTCGTTCGCCAGCTTGGCAAAGGCGACAAATCTGTTCCCTGCAAGTGCCATGGCCATCATCGGCCAGATGCTTTTTGTAGTTGATGCCAATGCGTTGTAACTCAACCTCTATCTGCGTTTTATAACTGTTGTTTTGTAATGACAAAGCGTACGGATTGATGATGATTTGCCATTCAAACTCGGTAGGATTAATCGTTTCAATAGTCATAGAGTATTTGTTATTTGTCGGCAAGCAGTTTGTCTTTCAGTATCTGCATGCCAACCGTGGCTTTTTCTTTAATGAATTCAACATGACGGGAGATGGGCTGCACCTCGTGGGGGTCAATTACATAGACAGGTGTTCCCGAAGTGGCGTAGTAGAGTAGGCCAGCCGCTGGATAAACATTCAGCGAAGTACCCACAACCACCAAAATATCAGCCTGTTGCACCGCTTCTACAGCTGCGTCCATCATCGGAACTGCCTCACCAAACCATACGATGAATGGCCGCAACAACCCTCCGTCGGCAGCGCGATCGCCATAGTTAATGGACTCGTAACCAATGTCCTGCACGCACTTTTTGCCATTTTCGCTGCATGCCTTGGTCAACTCGCCATGCAAGTGGATAATGTTGGAAGAACCGGCACGTTCGTGTAAGTCGTCGATATTTTGTGTGATGACCGTAACGTTGAAATATTGCTCCAACTCTTTGACAATCAGGTGCGCTTTGTTGGGCTTGCTGTGTTCCAACTGCTTGCGGCGCTCATTGTAAAAGTCTATCACCAGCTTGGGGTTGGCATACCAGCCTTCAATGCTGGCCACATCCTCTACATTGTAGTTTTCCCACAGGCCGTCGCTATCGCGAAATGTCTTGATGCCGCTCTCGGCACTAATGCCTGCACCAGAAAGGATGACAAGGTTTTTCATATTATTGAGGTGTTGAATTGATTAACTATTAGTGAGAAGTGAAAAGTGAGTAGTGAGAAGAAAGTTAAGAAACTAGGGAGTTAAGTGTTGTTGAGCTGTTGGTGTCATTCCGAGACGGTGGTTGAGCCTGTCGAAAACACCGTCGAAGGAATCTCTTTGGATTTTGATCTTTGTTCTTTTAATCGTGCATTGTGAATTGTGAATCGTGAATTTGACTTAAACTCCCGGTTTCCCTAACAACTTGAACATATTTTTCTTATACGCTTCCACACCCGGTTGGTTGAACGGGTTGATATTCAATAGGTAACCGCTTAAAGCGCAAGTATATTCGAAGAAGAATATCAGTTCGCCGAGGGTGGTTTCTGAAATGTTGTCTATCTCGATGCGCAGATTGGGAACCCCGCCGGCTATATGAGCCATGCGTGTGCCTTCTTCTGCGGTGTGGTTGATCTCCTGCATACTCTTCTGTTGCAGATAGTTAAGACCGTCGATATTGTCGCTATCAAAGGGAATGGAAACATGATGGTGTGCATTGCGCACAGAGATAACTGTCTCAAACAGATTGCGTTCGCCTTCCTGGATATATTGTCCCAGCGAGTGAAGGTCGGTAGAGAAGATGGCGCCGGCTGGGAAGATGCCTTTGTTCTCTTTGCCTTCGCTTTCGCCGAAAAGCTGCTTGTACCACTCGATAAAGTAGAACAGGCGCGGCTCGTAGGCAACCATCAACTCGGTGGTTTTGCGGTCCTGATAGAGCAGATAACGCAACACAGCATATTGCATAGCCATATTCTTCTCTGGGTCAGCTTCGTTGGTAATGACTTTCCGCATCTCGTCGGCACCTTTCAGCAACTTTTCTATGTCGAAGCCAGCCACTGCAATGGGCAGCAAGCCGACAGGAGAGAGCACCGAGTAGCGACCGCCTACATCATCGGGAATGACGAAAGTGGTGTAACCTTCATTGGTGGCCAGTTGGCGCAAAGCTCCGCGATGGGCGTCAGTGATGCAGAAGATGCGCTGTGCCGCTGTAGTCTTGCCATACTTGTTCTCGCAATGCTCTTTCAGCACGCGAAAAGCGATGGCGGGCTCGGTCGTGGTGCCCGACTTGGAGATGACAATGAGCGAATATTCCACATCATCAAGCACTTCGAGCAGGTCGTGAAGATAGTCTTCGCTGATGCTGTTGCCCGCATAGAGCAACTTGGGCGCACCTTTGGGTCTGCAAGCGCTGAAATGATGCTGCAAAGCCTCGGTCACAGCGCGAGTGCCCAAATAGGAACCGCCAATGCCAATGACCACAGCTACATCCGAATTGGCCGACACTTTCTTGGCTACAGCCTGAATTTCCATCAGCATGTCGGCACTATGTTGTGATGGCAGGTCCAACCATCCTAAGAAATCATTGCCACGGCCGGTGCGACTGTTCAATTGCTCGAAGGCGGCACGTACAGCCGGCGCAGTTTGGCGAATACGCTCCTCCGAAACAAAGCCGAGCGCATCACGAAAATTGAATGTTGTTGATATCATGATTTTATAAGAATTATATTCTAATAAAAAGTATTTATTATACTGTTTACAAATAAGTTACGCAATATTATGCATTTTCTTATTTTTTTGCAATAGTACGAAAAAAATACATACTTTTGTACACCTTTTCGGGTTAAAACCATCAGTTTGTTATGGAGACCAAGCGAGAACAGTATCAGAAAGTTATGCGAGCCATCTTTTATGCTCTGCTGTGCGCCTTGTTGTGGCTGTTGCCGTGCAAGATGTACATCTCACCATGCATTCTGATGCTAAGTGTTTTCTGGCTGGCAGACCTTGATTATGTCGGCAAGTGGCGACGGCTGAAAGAGCGCCGCTTGTGGATTCCGATGGCGCTGCTTGTCGGTTATTATCTGCTCTATCTCATATCGATGGCCTACACCGACAATTTGGCTGCAGGCTGGTTTACGCTGGAGAAGAAGTTGCTGTTTGTGATAGCGCCCATATTGCTGCTCACCATGCCCAATGAGTTGCTGACACACAAACATTTCCGTTGGCTGCTCGTTTCATTCATCGTAGGCTGTTGCGTCACCATAGCGGCTTCACTGGCGTATGCCTTTGTGTGTTATAATCATACGGGCGACAGCGCCTATTTTTACTACCAATTGGTTTCTCCGTTCCAACATCCGTCATATTTGGCTATGTATCTGGTCTTTTCACTGGCGGCAGCGCTCTATCTTGTTGGCTGTCAAGCGGAAGAGACGAGTAGGGCAGGACAGATATTGCTGGCGTTGTATGCCATCCCCGCAATAGTCTATATCTGTCTCTTACAATCTAAATCAGGATTCTTGTCCATGATTTTACTACTGGCATTTTTCTTGATTTACGGACTTTGTATTCGCAATAAAAAGCTGATAATAAGTGTAATGTATATCGCCGCATTGTCAGCGGCTTCCTTCTTTCTGATTCCTAACGCCGGCAGTCGCATTGAAAGCGGCACCGCAGAGTTATCTCCTAATGTACAAACGAATGTGGCCGATGCAGGCACTTCGTCCATGCGGCTTTTAATCTGGAAGGAGGCGTTAAATATTACAAAGGAGCATCCCTTGTTTGGCGTAGGGGCAGGCGATACGCAAGATTGCTTGAACCAGCGCTATGAAACAGCTGGCATGATCAAAGCATATCGCAAAGAGTTGAATGCCCATTCGCAAGTGATGCAGACGGCGGTGGCCATCGGATTGGTAGGATTGCTTGTTTTGGCGGCCATATTTGTCTATCCCTTAATCGCTTGCCGCCGTTCACAACTGATGCCGCTGTGGCTCTTTTTCATCCTGCTTGTTGGCCTCAACATCCTCGTCGAATCAATGTGGGAGACTATCGCAGGAGTGTCATTCTTTACCGTATTCTACTGTTTGTTAACACGTTATGGAAACGGAGAGATGAGAGATGAAAGATGAGAAATGGCGTTTTATCGATTAAAAATATGAAAATAACTGATTGTCAAAGCATTAAAATGCAAAATAGGAATAACGAAGAATGTCTTATCTGTGGTGCGTCACTAGAGTATTTGCAAGAAGATGAGATGATGGAATGTGCGCTGTGTCATAAGAAAGTACTGAGCAAAACGCGTTGTGTGAAAGGACATTATGTATGTGATGAATGCCATACTTCAGGTATGGATGTGGTAATCGCTGTTTGTTTGCGCTCTGATTCCAAAAATCCCATAGATATTATAAATCTGCTGATGGGACAACCGTTTTGCCATTTCCATGGACCAGAGCACCATGTATTAGTTGGCTCCGCACTGCTTACGGCCTATAGGAATGCTGGCGGTGACATCCAGCTGGAAGAAGCCTTGGTTGAGATGCAAAAGCGGGGTAAGAGCGTGCCTGGGGGCGCATGCGGTTTTTGGGGCTCTTGCGGAGCTGGCATCAGCACGGGCATGTTTGTTTCCATCATTTCCCATGCCACTCCGCTAACCAATGAGACCTGGGGGCTGTCAAACCTGATGACATCCCAATCATTGAATACTATAGGCAGTGTGGGCGGTCCGCGTTGTTGCAAGCGCAATTCCTACTTGGCGATTCTCACTGCCATCGACTTTGTGAAAGAACACTTTGGCGTGGAGATGGAGAAGCCTTCGGTTCTGTGTGGCCGTAGCCATGAGAATAATCAATGCATTGGCGTACGATGCCCATTCTTTGCAAAATAAGGTGAAAACGCCTCAACAGTTTCAAACGACAAGTTAAAAATCCAAATAGTACAGAATTTCGCTGTATGGTGAGCCGCCTTCGCGAACCCAGTTGCCATCAATGGTGTAGAGAATTTCGCTGTAGGGACTGCCGCCTTCGCGAACCCAATTCCCGTCAATGGTGTAAAGGATTTCACCATAGGGAGTCCCGCCTTCTCTTATCCAATTTCCGTCAATAGTGTAAAGTATTTCACCATAGGGACTTCCACCTTCTCTTATCCAGTTGCCATCAATAGTGTAAAGTATTTCGCCGTAAGGACTCCCACCTTTTCTTATCCATTTTGCCATAATTCTTGTTGATTATTGGGGTTATTGATAAATGTATGCTCTGGTGTATGTCTCAACATCATCACCATCATGTGTGGAATAGGTGCGCGTCAACGGATAGTCACCATCGTAAGTGTAAGTGAAATCGATACTAGAAGATTGTGACGATGTAACCTCCTGATATTTAATTATATTGTTAACACTATGAATAACGTGTGATTCATCTCGCATGGGTATGGGCATGTATATGCTGTAGGCGTGCAACAATGGGTTGGTATGTGTGTCGTATTCAAATAAGATATCAACTTGTTTGTTAGGATCTGTTGGCGAAGTGGGAGAGGAGAGGTGCATTTTTTCCACATTGTCGCCTTTCCAAACAAAATCGGCTATCACAATCACTTCGCCCTTGGTTTGGTCGTTTGTCACTTGTTGGATTTTTTTGTCGAGTGCCATGGCAGCCACATCGTCTATGAAAAATTTCCAAGGCGAAAGCTTCAACTGGAGGGCCTTTTCGGTATTGTTGATATGGTAGCTGAGTTTGGAAATCCGCTTCCCGTCATGCTCCACATTGACATAAACAACCTTATCGTTGCCACTATAAAAGTTCATCTCACTCAGTTTGTTGCCATCATAGATAAACACTGCTTTTTCGTGGTTTTTACTGTTTTCAATGGCTATAATACGGTTTTTATTATCGTAAATGTATTTGGCACTCCACGATGGATTGCCATCATAATCGCAATAGGTGATATTGTCGAGTTGATCTCCATCCCACGTATATGTCATTTCGTCCACAGCGGGCTCATCAATCGAATGACCCGAAATAATGGCCTTAACAGCGATGGTTGTCTTGGCAATTTTCCTGTCGGGGTTGTAAATGCCTTCTTTTTCACAGGCCGTAAATAACAGCATGCCAATCATCATCGGCAGCAGAATAAAATTTTTGGAATTTTTCATCATGGTTATTTTTTTATGCACAAAAGTACGAAAAACATTATAAAAAACAGACACCATTGCAAATTATAAATTGTTAATTATACATTGTTTCGTATCTTTGCGCATTGTTTGCATTATTTATTAAACAATTTGTTACATGGAATACAAACTGGACATGCATTGTCAGGCTATCATGGAGGAATACCACCGCATGAGACCCGTATTCGAGAAGATGCAGGAGATTGTGTCTGAGCAATTACGCCAATGCGTTGATGAAAACAATATTCATGTTGTTACTGTTGAGACACGTATAAAAACGGAGGAGAGTCTGGCTGGCAAACTGGAATTAAAAGGCAATAAATACCACTCTCTCAACGATATAACTGACATCCTGGGCGGTCGCGTCATCACCTTCTATACCGATGAAGTGGACAAGATAGCCGCTATCATTGAGAAGAAATTCATTGTCGACCGTGAGAATTCTATCGACAAACGCAAAGTGCTTGATATTGACCGCTTTGGATACATGTCATTGCACTATATCTGCCGCATTCCAACCTCCCTGTACGAGGACAAAGAGTATCCCTTAGTCAACATCTTCCGCTTTGAAATCCAGATGCGTACGGCCCTACAGCATGTCTGGGCAGCCATGAACCACGACATTGGCTACAAGTCCAATGTAGAGATACCTGCCAACCATTTACGCAACCTAAACCGCATTGCTGGCATGTTAGAGCTGGCCGACGAGCAATTCAGTCGCATACGCCGCGAAATCACCGACTACCGCCGACAAGTGCAGGCGCTGGTTGCCGACGGCAACTTCAACGATGTGCCGCTGGATGGCGACACTTTCCGCAGTTATCTTGATATCAATCCGTTCAAGATGCTGATTGAGCGCATTTCCTCCGTCAATCAGGCCGAAGTGTACGAAGACAGCCTGATGCGCTATCTGGAAGTGCTGCTCAATATGAACATGAAGACGCTTGGCGACATTGAACGGCTCATCCACGACTATTCCGAGGCAGCATACAAATTAGCGCTACATCAGTTCGCCGGCACCGACCTTGACATCATGGCACAATCCATTGCCTTACAGAATCTTTGCATCGTCTATATCGCCAAACAAGGCGGCGGCGAAAAGGGCCTTAAAGCCTTCTATGACCTGATCTTCGGCGAATCGGAAGACAACAGTCGCCGCGCCAAGCATATTTTACAACAACTAACTGATAATCACATTATCTAACTACTGACATTATGGCTAATCCATACATTAATAGCACACTATTGGACAAGGCTTTACACTTTGCCATCGACGCGCATGCAAACTCCGAGCGCCGTGGCAAAGGCTTCCCTTATATTGTTCATCCTTTTGAAGTTGTGGAAATTGTGGCCTCCATCACCTCTGATCAGGAGTTGCTGGCTGCCGCAGCACTGCACGACACCGTGGAAGACACAGGCGTAACCATTGAGCAGTTGCGCTGCGAGTTTGGCGACCGCATTGCTAACATAGTGGCTGCCGAGAGCGACGATGTAGTGCTCGATTCGGAAGCGGAATCGACATGGAGGGCACGTAAGACCGCAGCCCTCAATAAATTGAAAAATGCGCCCCTGGATGTGAAGATCGTGGCTATGGGTGACAAACTTTCCAATATGCGCGCCATCGCCCGCGATTACGAGCAGTTGGGCGACAAGCTGTGGGCACGCTTCCATGCTCCGAACGGCAAACTGGACCACGCTTGGCGCTACAGGGCACTGGCCGATGCACTGTCGGACTTGAAAGAGACATTTGCCTACCGCGAATTCCTATATCTGATGAACAAAACATTCCAGGATATTGACTAGCAAATAATTATAAATTATAAATTATAAATTATTAATTGTAAATTGCAATGTTGAACGCCGAACTTATCTCGCTTGACGATTACGAATACACGGGCGAAGGAGCCAATGGAGCCAGCTATAACCACAAAAGCGACCCTCGCTACATGCTTAAATTGTATAACACAACAGCACCTACCAACATCATTACCAGTGAGTTGGATTGTGCTCAGAAAGTATTCGACCTGGGCATTCCTACACCCAAGCCAGGAGTGCTCGTCACCGATGGCGAACGCTATGGCATTCGTTTTGAACGCATTCTTGGCAAGAAATCCTTCTCGCGCATCATTGGCGACAATCCCGCAGAAGTGGGCCGTTACGCCCGCGAGTTTGCCCAAATGTGCAAGTTACTCCACAGTACCACCTGTGACCCGAAAGTGTTCGACAATGTGAAGGACAAATACAAGGCCGACTTGCACGAAAATCCGTTCTTCACCGCCGACGAGAAGCAGAAGATTGCCACCTATATCGACAGTATTCCCGATGCTTTTACAGCCATTCACGGTGACTTGCAATTTAGCAATGTCATAACCGACGGAGCACAGAACTATTTTATCGATTTGGGCGATTTTGCCTACGGCAACCCGCAGTTCGACTTGGGTATGGTGCTGCTGACTTCACGCTATGATTCGGATGAGTTTGTGGAGGAGGTTTTCCACATGACCAACGAAACAGCCAATAAGTTCTGGCTGGGCTTCGTAGCCGGTTATTATGGACCCAATGCCGACCCTGATGAAATAGACCGTCAGCTGCGGCCTTTTGCCGGCTTGAAAACCATTATCATCGAACGCAATGCCGGCTGCCCATTTCCGCAGTTCAGAGCGCTTATGCGTGATGTGTTAGAGTAGGGGTGGAAATTCAATTTGGACCAAGTTCGCCTCAAGGCGATTTCCTTTTCATTTTTATGCTTACATTTGCAGATCGTTTCTGCCAAACAGATTGTATTGTTACTCAATTAAAACCACTATAACATGAAGAAAATCCTTGCTCTTTTAGCTACTAAAAAATTCTGGGTCGAATTCCTGATAATGACCTTTGGCATGATGATCACCGCATGTGCGGTTTACTACTTTCTCGTACCCAGCAAGTTGATTATAGGTACTATCTCGGGCCTTTCCATCGTCATCAGTGGTGTGTCGGAAAGCCTCTTTGGAGTGGCACTGCCCGTATCAACGGTCATTTTGGTGGTAAACGCCATCCTTTTAATACTTGCTTATTTCCTGATAGGTAAAGAGTTCGGTATTAAAACCGTTTATACAGCCTTGATTTTGGGACCTATGATGCGTGTTTTAGAAACCTATTTCCCGTATGAGAATTTCATTCGCACCGACGCAGCTATTCCGTCCATTATGGGCGACATCTGGTTCGATTTGTGCTGCTTTGTGCTGCTGCTGAGCGCTGCACAGGCTGTGCTGTTCAAAATCAATGCATCGACTGGCGGGTTGGATATTCTGGCCAAAATAGTGAACAAATATCTGCACTTCGACATTGGCGCATCTGTTTCGGTAGCGGGTGCCATCATTTGCTGTACAGCCTTTGCTATCAACCCCTTCCATATGGTAATCATCGGTCTTATAGGCACTTGGATCAACGGATTGGTGGTCGACTATTTCACCGCAGGCCTCAACAATCGCAAACGTGTGTGTGTCGTTTCAAAAGATTACGACCGCATTCGTCGCTATATTATCGACGACCTGGTACGCGGTTGCACCTTGTACGAGGTGATTGGAGGATACAGTAATGAGAAGTCTATCGAACTCGAAAGTCTGCTCACCAAGGATGAGTTTACCAAACTGATGGCTTTTATCAACCAGAACGAAATAAACGCCTTTATCACTGCCGGTAACGTCAGTGAAGTGTATGGGCTCTGGATGACCGACAAAAAACGGTTGAAGAAACGTGTTGACCAAAGGTAATCTGCATCATTCAAAAATCACACAAGCGCCGATTTGGCTATAGTTAGCATGATTTCGGAACTGTCCGTAAGGATTGTTGCCGTGGTACAACCGTATGCCGAAATTAGCGCGAGAGAAGATGCCCCGGCGATGCGGGTGGCATAGGCGCACGCCCACGAACACATTGTAAGTGAAGACTCTACGCTCTTTCTGTAACGTATAACTAACGCCGTCCTGTGGTGACCAATCGAACACGGGATAACCATAAAGGGCACGATTGCGGACTTCCAATGAAGCAACTATCTGTACAAACTGCTTGAACAGAGGTGATTGATACTGGTATTGGAAATAAGCTTCCCATGGGGCTTTGCGCGGTTGCGACAATGAGGCGTCCCCATCGGCTTCATTAATCACATACCATCCATGCCGCGGACTCCACAATATCATCAGCCCGGCGCGGAACGTATGGGTTTGTTCGTAACTCAGGTCGGGGTCATTCAGTGTGAAAATGTACTCTGAATAGTTGTACGACACGTTGACGCGATGTAAGGGCAGATCATGGCTGACTCGCTGTAAGGTAAGTTCATCGCCCAAGTGCGTACTTTCGTGCTTGAAAGGATCTACGGTGATGGAGTAGTTTTTGACGAATTTCCTGTTAAGATGGTGCGTAAAAGTCCATGCGGGACCGCCAATTCGGTAGTCGGTATTGACAACAGGAGCGGTGATAGGCTCGCCCAAATCGAGCCAGATGGAGGCGGAGAGGGGCATAGCCACACTAAGGGAAAAGCGCTCGTCTTTTAGTTTGCCCGACCAGATAGGCAGGTTGATGCCCATGGTACAAAAGGTGTGCGTACGCACATTCTTGCCCGTCTGTCCCCAGTCCCATTCCGAATGATTGGAGATGCCAGCCGCATCAAAGCGGACAAAAGAGGGATGCATGTCGGCAAGTAGACTCTGTCCGTATGATGAATAGCGGAAGAAACCTTCTCTAGTATGGTGTTTTATCACGCGCATTTCAGCCGAGTCGGGTATTTGTTCTTGTGCCACAAGCATTTGCAATGACAATAAGAGTGCTAGAAAAGTCGGGATTTTTTTCATTTATTTATCAGCTAATTCTTTACAAAAATACAA
>JAEERB010000260.1 GCA_016285615.1 Bacteroidales bacterium | reverse complement strand
TTTTTAAGAAATCGGGTTGACTCGGCAAACGGGTTATTGCCAGAGTTTAAATTCACCCGTGCGGATGCTGGCAATGACTCCACCGTCGATGAGCAGGTCGGTTCCGGTGATGAAACTTGCATGCTCGCCCAGCAGGAAGGCTGCTGCATCGGCAATCTCGTCGCTGGTGGCTACACGCTGGGCGGCTGAGGCATCAATCATGGCCTGATAACCCTCACCGCTGGCACGGAACTCATCGTAGGCCAATGGGGTAACGATAATGCCCGGGCTGATGGTGTTGATACGGGCCCGACGCTTGCGCCACGAGGTGGCTGCTGCCCGCTGAGCCTGCAGATGGTTCATGCGCTTGGCAATCATATAGGCAAAGCCGCTGTTCTGCATGGCCACCTCCTGAATGAACTTCACCTCCTTCAGACTCTCCGTGGGCGTGTTCACCAGTTGCAGCTCGATGTCGTTGGGAATGGGATACATATAGGCCGCCTGACTCGAGATGATGAGTCCTGCGCCACCCTGGGCCATCACCTCGCCGAAGGCATCTACGGCATAGCCCGTTCCCACCATATCGAGGTCGACGATATGCTCCGGTTTGGCCTGATTGGGCGATGCGCCAGCCGTATCGATGAAGTACATCACGGGACCCAGTTCGGCTGCCTTCCGGGCAAATGCCTCCACACTTTCCTTCTGCAAGGCGTTCACCTGGATGGTCTCCACATCATAGCCTGAACGGCGGAAATCCTCACCGACACGCTCCAAAGCCTTCTCGCTGATGTCGCCCAGCAGAATCTTCTTGCCGGCACCGATACGGCGCACAATGGCTGTTCCCATACTTCCGGCACCCAAAAGTGCCACTACTTGCTTCTTCTCATTTCTGTCGAAAATCATATTATGTCCTCCTTGATTAAATGTTCTTAATGAATTTTGCGGGATTACCGCCCACGATGGTGTTCGGAGCCACATCCTTGGTAACTACTGCACCGGCGGCCACAACGGCATTTTCGCCAATGGTTACACCAGGCAAGATAATCGCTCCCACGCCAATCCAAGCATTACGGCCGATGTGGACAGGCTTGCATCGTAGTACCATACGGTTTGCGAAGTCGTGGTTGTCGGTGACAATACGCACGTTAGGACCTATCATCACGCCGTCGTCGATGGTAATGCCGCCAGCCGCCATGCACGTCAGCGAGTGGTTAATGAATACACCTTTGCCAATCTTCATCTGACAACCGAAGTCTATCTGCATAGGTGGCATGATGTAACTTGTAGCATCAAGTCCGCCGTCAAATAGAGTTTCCTCTAACGGACGAATAGTTTCCATGTCTGGCTCGGTGGTATTTATTCGGAAACAAATCTGACTGCAACGGCCCATCTCCTTGATAGCCTTTGCATACTCGGGCTTCGCCATATCAACATCAGTCCCCGAACTTAACTGCTTGAAAATATCCATAATCGTTCACGTTTTTAAATTTCACGGTGCAAAGGTACGGCGATTCTCTGATACTTTGGTTTCACAAATTGCACCGTTATTTTCACTTTTTGCATAAATTGTTTGTTTATATATATAATAATGTGTATCTTTGCGCTCAAATGGAAACTTTATGGGAAAAAAGAATCATTTAGCAAAATACTTCCTATGGATGCTTGGCTGTTCTATGGTAGCTATGCTCTTGAATCCTTTGGTATATATTGACGCATGTTTCTGTGGAGGATTTATTTACAAAGAAGAACCTCTACTTGCTATATTTTATATTCTGTCGTATACCATTATCGGAAGTCTTATTTGGTTTCTTTTGAGAAATAAGAAATGGAGCACACAGGCTTTGTTTTTATGGTTGGCTACAAGTGTGGTTTTGCTGGCTTTACTTATATTCTGGCTGAAAAATATTAAGGATGGAATGACTGCGCTTATGATACTCACCTCTTTTCTTGTTGGGGTGTTTTTGTCCTCAATTCCAATTGGGTTAAGTTGCCGTTATAATCAGATTCGCGACAAACAAATGCAATAGTTTTTATGAACCTTGATTTCCTATATTCAACAGACTTCTACGGGATGAATGCGTACGAGTTGAGCCGCACTTGTATGCACCTGCTCTGCACGGCTGGTGAGGGCAGTTTTGTGTTCAACGAACATTGCTATCATATTGCGAAGAACGATCTCGTGGTGATACCGATTCCCAATAGGGTGAAGAACCTTGCTGCCCATGATAATCTGCGGGTGGAGTGGTTTGCCGCCGACTACAAGTTTCTACAGAACCTGTTGACGTCGAACAACTACAGCATCGGGGGCAGCATCTCGCTCAACCA
>JAEERB010000259.1 GCA_016285615.1 Bacteroidales bacterium | reverse complement strand
AGAGCCCCCGTAGGTCCCCAAGGAGTAGACAAATGAATGATGCCAACACATTGCTCATACAGCTGTGCACTGAGAACGTGTACAACGATAATGTGTTTCATCTGTTGGGGCTACAGACAACGGCGACACCGAAACAAATTCGGCGGCGTAGGGAAGATATTGAGGCGGCACATGAAATGGGGGAAGCACAATGGAAACGCGAGTTCCTTTATCTGCTTGGTAATCGTCCCGTTCCGACATTTGAAGAAGTTCAGATGGCATTTGACCATCTAGGGGATCCGGAATATCGTATTGTCTCAGAGTTCTTCTGGATGTGGCCGCTAGACGATGATGATGTGGCACTGAGAGAGTTGACAAGTGGCAAACGATCGGTGGCGATCAATATTTGGGAACAGGCCGCGTTGGGGTATGGCAAGAAACGTTCTATCGCTCAGCATAACCTTGCCGTCCTTTACCAGTTTTATGCCATTGATGCAGAGCTGCAGGCTATTGATTCGGGCGACGATCCGCCTGCAGAGTTTCATAAAGCGATGTGCGACTACTGGGAAAAGTCTTTTGGCTATTGGGAGGAATTGACGGACAACGACGACTTCTGGAAGATATTCGGGGAACGGATGTACGAGTTTAACGATCCTCGTCTAATAGATGGTTTTATCCATAGCTTGCGTAAGCAGTTTCCTGTTGCGTTTGACAACATCAATGCCCGCCTTGCCGCCGAATATGCTAGGCTCAACAAGTTTACGGAGGCCAAGCGGCATGTTGATTACATGCTCAAGACGATGAGTGGGCTTGATGATGTTGACGAGACGATGCGGATTCTTTTCGAGCCAATGCAACGAAAGGTTAAGACGATTATCAGAAGATATGATGAAAAGATAGAGGGTAATCCGAATGATGGTATAAGTTTGGCAGAATCGCTTCTGAAAGAAACATACGAAATCGTAAATGTTGTACAAGGGCTTCTTTCACAAGGGCACCGAATACGAACTACGGTCTTGACAGATATATTTACTGCGTGTAACCAGTATGCTGTTTCATGCGGCAACAAAACGAAACGATGGAAGGCATGTCTGGAATTTCTGGAACAACTTAAGCCGTTAGCCTGTACATACGAGACTCGGGTTCTGATCCAAGAGAATATTGATATTGTGACAGATAATCTGGCAGCTGAGATTGCTCGGAACACATGTTGCGGATGCGGTTGCATGACCGATTCCTCGATTATCGTTCCCTTTTTCGGTGATGTAAAGCCTACGGCAACCGATGCGGAAATGTTGGTCGTCAATGAGTTTAAACGGAAGAGAAAAAAGCTTAACGAGTCTCTACGGAAAAATATAGATCATCATGATGCGGTATCAAATGGTTGTCAAGTTCATTGGCATAGGCCCTTGAGCTATGGATGGCAGCAGGGTGAACCGGGGCAATTGCCTAATTTTGGTAAAGTTTCGTATAAAATAGTTACAATACGAATGGCATGCTGTAATAAGTGTAGAAAGACACTTTCTTTTGAAAAGATAAAGGATAAGAAGAGTATTGTGGCAATGCTTAAGAAAAATTTCAAATATGGTTGGGAGCCAGAATGGTTAGATGTGTGTGAAGCATGGGGAGTTTCCTTTAATGGACCATCTCATATTACTTATGAATTAAATTTCATGGATGCGTATAATGAAATCCCTAACACGTCTATTTTGTTAAATGATGCCCAAAACGAAGATGCATTTAAAATGGTAAAGAAAAGAAGAGCTGAAAAGCGTGTTAGCGAATACAAGCGAAACAAACAAACTGGATGTCTGATCCCGTTAATAATTGCAATAACAGCCGTTTTTGCCGGTTGTATTAGATTTCTACAATAAGGATATGTCCATGAGAACAGCAATGTCAAGACAAGGTGGCCATTTGAAAGTTTTAGATTAATCTAACCAAACGGAGGAAGAAGATGGGTAAAGGACAGAGAAACAGAGCGGCGCGTCGTGGCGGGAAGTCCTCAAAGGACATCTATCGCAGTTGTTCAGAGGCAGGAGTCCTCAAGGCGGACCTTGCCGCCATCGAGTCTTCAGAAGAAAAGACAGGTGCGAGGGAATCCGCAATAGATGAAAAACATCTCTTCAAACTGTATTCCTCCATCGCGACGAACGTGTGGCGGATGAAGAACCAGATTCTCGATATGGAGACGAAGGAACCGAAGGATGGATTAGACGGAAGGTCGGTCGCAAAAATAGCCCGCTATCTCGCATCCCTTGACGGCGCACTGGAGGACGCAGGTGTACAAGTTGTTGGCGACTACAATGGCAAGCCGCATGATGAAGGCAATGCTGTGA
>JAEERB010000068.1 GCA_016285615.1 Bacteroidales bacterium | reverse complement strand
GCCGACTTTATGGATTTGGCAAAACCCGGTTTGATTAAGCAATATTGCCTTCCCAATGCCATGTTCTCGTTTAAGGAGTATCTCTACGATTTCGCTTCGGAAGAGACTCGCAACAAAGGTTTGAAGCTGATTCAAAAAATGCTCGACGAGGATATCCCCAATAATGCTCGTAAAGATAAGATTGAGAATAACTTGCACGAGATTGAAGAGGGCAAACGGGACTTGTACTTCTAAAGGCACTTAATTCTATTTTCCATACTTTTTCTGATGTTGCGTTGTCTGCGGATGGCGCAACATCTTTTTTGTGGCATAGAAAGTCGCTAATTGCAAGAAAAATTGTATCTTTGCGCCAAATTGTTTAAAATGGAAAAGAGTAGATTCTTTTTTGTCATGATGGCAACTATGCTGGTGCTGTCGAGTTGTACACCTGAATTTTCGCAAATTGCAGAGTATAAAGATATTACAATTGTTTATGGTTTGCTGAATATCAGTGAAGATACACAGTATGTGAAGATACAGAAGGCCTTTTTGACCGAAGGCAATGCCTACGATGAAGCTCGTAAACCGGAGAATATCTATTATGATGAAAATGTTATTGATGTATCGATGAAGGAGATAATCAATGGCAGGGAGGTCAGAAACATTCCATTATTTGTGACCAAAGACGTTCCCAAAGATGAGGGTGTGTTTGCCAATCCGGAGCAGCAGCTGTACTATACGACGGAAACGCTGTCAGCCGATGCTATCTACAAGCTGGTTATCAAGAATAAGGAGACTGGCAAGGTGGTCGAGGGCGAAACTGCAGTGGTAGGGCCTTTCTCGATTATGGCCCCCATGACCAGTAATTTGAATTTGACCAATAACAAGTCGGTCATCAAGTTCTACACGGCTGCGAATGCTGTGGCATACGATGTGTTCATGCAGTTCCGTTATATCGAGGTGGACCGTGAAACCAAGGAAGTGGTGAAACGAGGTCAAATGCGCTGGAAGATAGGCTCAATGGGCGAACAGCACGGCTCATCGGCTATTATGCAATATATGCCTTCAAGTTTTTACACCGTTGTGGCCTCCAATCTGTCGCCCGACCCGACAGTGTGGCGTTATGCATACGGTGAATGTATTGACATAGAGATAAGTGCAGCTGGTGAAAGTTATAAGACCTATTTGGATGTAAATGCTCCCAGCAGCAGTATCGTGCAAGATAAACTGGAGTTCACCAACATGAAGACAGCCGACGGAACGGCGTATGGCATCTTCTCTTCGCGCAACAAAACCATGCGGACCTACAGTTTGCACTCGACAGCTGAGGATTCGCTGGTTAGAGGCTCTATCACTGGGAATCTGAGCTTCAGGAAATTTGTTGATTTCTCAAATTAAAAATTCGAATAAACTAAAGTGTTAAATATAGCTCGATTTATGAAAAGATTTTTTGTTAGTTTGATGATGATGATATGCCTGCTGGCATGGTCTGACTTGCGTGGTCAGAATGACCCTGTGTTGATGCGGGTAGGAGATAATTTAGTTACACAGAGTGAATTTGTAAGAGCTTTCTCAAAGAACAATAACTTGTCGACCGCTACTGAGAAGGAGTTGCGCGATTATTTGGATCTGTATGTCAATTTCAAATTGAAAGTGATGGAAGGCAAGGCGCTGAAGGTGGATACCAGTGCCCAATTTACAAGTGAGTTGGCCGTTTACCGTAATCAATCTTCGCAACCTTATCTGATTGATAAAGATGTGAATGAGAAACTGATAGAAGAAGCCTACGAGCGTTCGAAATATCTTGTCAGAGCATCGCATATCCTGATTGATTGCAAGGCAAATTCAAGTGAAAAAGACACTTTGTTGGCCTATCGCAAAGCGATGGATGTACGCAATAAAGTGTTGAATGGAATGCCCTTTGCTGAGGCTGCAGTTCTCTATTCGGATGACCCTTCCGCCCGTGATACTGAAAATCCGCGCACTCATCAGGTGCGTTTGGGCAACAAAGGCGATTTGGGTTATTTCACCGTCATGGATCTAATTTATAAGTTTGAAAATGCCGTATACAACTTGAAAGTGGGCGAGATTTCCATGCCTGTTAGAACGCAGTTTGGTTATCACCTGATTTATCTGACCGACAAAGTTCCTGCTATCCAGAAGATTAGTGTGTCGCAAATCTTTATTGCCGACTCGCTGGCACCAAAGAATCAGATGACTGCTGAGACGCGCGCCAAGGTGGATGCCATCATGGCACAGAAAAACGAGGTGGCTTTCGAGGAACTGGTGAGCCGTTATTCTGACGACAAGGCTTCGGTGGAGAAAGGCGGCCAGATGGAGCCGTTTGCCCCGAGCTATCGTCCTGGTAACTATGTGTATGCTTGCTTGCAATGCAAACCCGGTGAAATCACCCAACCGGTCTCTTCTTCTATGGGTTGGCATATCATGCGTTTGGATGAGATTGTGTATAAACCTATCACAGAAGACAGTAAGTATATGTTGAAGATGAAACTTCTGCAGGATGAACGTTCCAGCATCAGTAAGGAATCTTTGATTGAGAAACTGAAGAAGGAATACAATTATGAGGAAAAAGGTAAGAAAAAGGTGTTTGCATTCATTGCCAAACATGTGACACGCGAAAATTTCGATTCTGTAAAATATATTCTGGCAGATCTGCCTGGCGCTGAGAAGTTGAAACCTATTTGTACCTTTGCCGATATGAAGATTACACTGCGTGACTTTGCTCCCTTCTTGGCACGTCATCGCGAATTGACCTTCGAGCATGGGGTGATCTCCTTCTTAAATGACCGTTTCCCTGTATTCTTGCAGGCTGCCATGTTGGAGTATGAAGATAAACATTTGGAGTCGAAATATCCTGATTTCAAGTATCTCATGGATGAGTTCTACGATGGTATGGTGCTCTACGAGATCAACTCGCAGAAGGTTTGGCTGAAAGCTATCGAAGATACGACAGGTCTGGCCAACTATTATGAAACGCACAAGAACCAGTACATGGGCTCTTCAGCGTCGGGCGTGGCTGAGCCGAAGCCACTGTCGGAAGTGCGTTCGGCCGTCATCACCGATTACCAAAACTACTTGGATGCCCAGTGGGTGAATGAGTTGAAACAAAAGTATCCTGTGAAAATCAATGAAGAGGTTTTCAAGGCCATTCTTTCCAAACGTTAATCTCTTACCAAAATGAAAGCCTTGCGTTCACTGTTTCTGCTGTTGCCCTTGCTGCTGCTGTTGTCGTGTGGCAGGAAAGACCCTGTGGTGGCAGAGGCTTTTCATCAGAAACTCTATTTGTCGGAGTTGCGACAAATGTTGCCTGACAATTTATCGGCTGAAGATAGCGTGGCTATGTGCGAGAAGCTGATTGACAATTGGTTGACCAAGCAGGTGGTGCTCAATGCAGCCAAGCAGGAATTGTCGTTTAGAGAGACCTCCTTCAAAAAAGAGATGAAGGATTATCGCGAGAATCTGATAATGAATGCCTATTTTGACCGCATCACGGCCGACACCAATCTTTTTCAAGTGTCAGACAATGATGTTCGTCAGTATATGAAGCGCTATAGTTATCATTATGCCGTTGAGCGTGAGATTGTTAAGATGAACTATATCCGTCTTTCGCTGCAATCGAAATTGATACCGCAGGTGCGCGACCTCTTTTTTGACGACAATCAGCGTGTGTCGCAAAAAGAACGACTGATCCAGTTGTGTGCCGACTCGGTAGAGTATTTCATGGATGATGATACGTGGCTCTATTTGGACGAGATATGCAATGAATTGCCTGCTTAGTTCAGTAACAAGATGGAACGCAACTCGGCCATTCAGCATTTTGAGGTAAGCGATAAGGATTATTGCTATCTTATTGTGTTGTTGGATTATAGGACCAAGCACGTAAAAGGGGATATAGAGGATGAGTTGGCAATGGCCCGTGCCATGTTAATTCAGCAGAAGAAGGATGAATATATCAAGGCTCGCATTGCGGAGTTGAAAAAGGAATTGGAATAAAAATATCGAAATATAATGAGAATACACAAAGAAGGTTATTTGCCCATTGTAGTTACTTTGTTTATTGTGGGTCTCTTGGTGGGGTTCTACACAGGGCACGCTCTTCACCATGGAACCCATGTCTGGCTTACTGTTTTAGTGTGTGTGGTGGCTTTTCTCCTCATCTTTCAGGTGGTACGCTTCTTCAGGGTGCCCAAGCGCAGAATCAATGTGGTGCCCGACGGTGTCCTTTCGCCTGCCGATGGCCGCATCGTGGCTATTGATGAGGTGACGGAGAACGAGTACTTTCACGACAAGCGTATCAAGATTTCTGTTTTCATGTCGATTTACAATGTGCATGTCAACAGCTATCCGATAGATGGGGTAGTGGAATATGTAGGATATCATCCAGGCAAATATTTGGTTGCCAAGTTGCCCAAATCTTCTGTCGATAACGAACATAATAGCGTGGTTGTCAAGCAAAACGACGAGCGTATCGTGCTTTTCCGCCAGATTGCGGGAATTGTGGCCCGTCGTATTGTGAGCTACGCCAAAGTGGGTGAGCCGGTGAAACAGGGCGAGGAAATGGGCATTATCCGTTTCGGCTCGCGTGTGGATGTTTTCCTGCCGCTCGATGCCCAAATCTATGTCAAGATGGGCGATAGAGTCTCTTCGCAAAAGACAGTGTTAGCTACCTTTTAATCGCGCAGGAAATGAATGTCGCCTTTATCATCCCACCGGCTGCGCAAGGGCAGAAACCGGCAGAACGGACCGCCGGCTGTACCTCTGTGGTTTACCCTATGCCGAATATCTACGAACTGACTGTAGCGGCATTGTTGGAACGGGAAGGTCATAAGGTGGACTATTTCATGGCTGACATTAGCCAACAGCCATTTGAAGAGTATATTGAAAAGAGCGCAGCATGCTGTTTCCTGTTTTGGAGTGTTAATCTCTCGTTGGAGGCAGACTTGGCAGCATTGGCCATCATCAGAAAGCTGAAAGGCAGTGTGCCGGTGGTCTTTATGGGCCCTGGACCGACCTATTTCACCGAAAAGATGCTACCCGACAATCATTGCTATGTGGTTCGAGGAGAACCCGACTTGACGGTGGCCGAGTTGGTGAAGACACTGGAAAGTGGCGGTGATTTGTCCGCCGTAGCTGGCATTAGTTATCGTCAGGGAGATGAAATAAAGAAGAATCCGAGCCGCCCGCTCATCAAGGATTTGGACATCTTGCCTTTCCCCGCACGCCACTTGATTGAGGGGGTAAGCTTTAGCAACCCGAAGCTCAAAACCAGACCGTACACGACGATGGTCACTTCGCGAAACTGCCCGTATCAGTGCATCTATTGTGTGCCCAGTTCGCTGACTTTTGCCCGCGAGATTGAGTATCGCGCCGACCATGGCATAAAGCCGCCCATTTCGTTCCGCACGCCCGAGAATGTGGCGGCCGAGATTGAGATGCTGGCGGCACAAGGCTACAAAGCCATAGCTTTCGTGGACGACAATTTCATCTGGAACGAGCAACGGCTGGCCGCCATTTGCGAACCGTTGAAAAAGCATGGCATCGTGTGGGGCTGTCAGGCCCGTGTGGACGCCATTACCGACAATATAGCCCGCATCCTTTCTGAGTCGAATTGTCAGTATGTGGATTTGGGCGTCGAATCGTTCGATGATGAGATTTTGGCGTTTGTAAAGAAGAAGATCACACGCCAGCAGATTATCGATTCTATCAAGATTTTGAACAAATATAAGGTTCCCGTCAAACTCAATATCTTGATTGGAACGAGTCCTTTGGAAACGAAAGATACTATAAAGCAAACATTTAGAGAGGCTCGCAAACTTAATGTGAGCCAGATAATGTTCAATATTGTGTCGCCTTTCCCTGCAACAGAATTTTACAAGATGGCGAAAGAGAATGGCTGGATTGCCGGTGGCGAGTACGTGCCGACCGATGTGCAGCGCCACTCTATCCTCCAGTATCCCCACCTGAGCAGTCGTGATATGGAGAAAATTCTGTTTAGAAGCAACTTGCGCTTTTTCCTTAATCCCGTATTTGTCTTTAGGCAATTGGGGAAGTTTCATTCGTTTAAAGATTTTAGAATGGCCTTTAAGGCATTGAAAATAAAACTGTTCGGTTAAGTATGGAATTATCGGTGGTTATCATTTCGTGGAATGCGCAGCGTTTTGTCCGTCCTTGCCTCCAGTCGGTGGTGAAGGCGGTCTCCTCGTTGTCAGCCGAAGTGATTTTTATTGATAATGGTTCGCAAGATGAGACGGAGCAGATTGTCACCACCGAGTTCCCGTCTGTTGTTTATCGCAATCTGCATGCCAACAGAGGTGTGGCCGCGGCTCGCAATGTGGGCATGAAGATGGCCCAAGGCGACTATATTCTGCTCTTGGATATTGATACTGTGGCCAATGCGGAATCCATTCAGGCCATGCTCGAGCTGATGAAACAGCAGCCGGAGGTGGGCGTGTGCAGTTGCAAGCTGACTTCAGCCGCCGACGAGCCTCAGTTGAGTTGTTTGAAGATGCCCACGCTGACTTTGAAGATTAAGAATGTCATGTTGGTGTTGTTAATCAAAGCGCAAAAGGCCTGGTCGGCCGATTTCCTGCGCCGTTGGGGTGAGCGCTTATGGGATTCAAACAAGAAATATTTCTATTTGGAACAGATGGATAGTTCAGAACCGTTTGATTGCGAGTATCTTATTGGCGCTTGTCAATGCATCAGAGCCAAGCTGCTCGATAAGGTCGGCTATTTGGACGAGAAGATCTTTTACGGCCCTGAGGATGCCGATTTCTGCCTCCGTGTTTGGCATGCGGGTTCTCGGGTAACCTATATTCCTACGGTTTCCATCATTCATCATTACCAAAAGATTACCAATAAAAAACTCTTTTCGCGGATGAGTCGGCGACATGTAAACGCCTTGTTTTACTTCTTCTGGAAGCACAAGCGTTTGTTCAGGACGGGCATGTAAAAGCCATTAGGCTTCGCCAATCATCTGATAAAATTCTTCTTCTGTAATAATGGGAACGCCGAGGCTTTCGGCTTTTTTGCGTTTTTCTGGTCCCATATTATCGCCAGCGAGCACAAAATCGGTTTTCTTGGATACAGAAGATCCCGGTTTGCCGCCGTGTTGCTCAATCTTGTGCTTTATCTCATCGCGAGGGATGGAGAAAACGCCGCTTACGACAATAGTTTTGCCTTCCAAGCGCGACGACAGGTTGGCTTCCTCTTCGTTGATGCTGAACTGCAAGCCTGCCTGCCGCAGGTTCATGATGGTTTGCAGGTTCTCCATACGGTTAAAGTAGGCTATGATGCTGTCGGCAACGCGGTCGCCCACATCGTCCACCTCCATCAGTTCCTCTTTCGTGGCATTGGCTAAGGCGTCGATGTTCTTGAAATGACGGGCTATCTTCTTGGCTGTTGTTTCGCCTACGTATCTGATGCCGAGTGCGTTGAGTACTCGTTCAAAGGGCACTTGCTTCGATTGCTCAATGCCGGCGAGGATGTTCTCTACGGTCTTCTCCCTGAAACTTACCGTGCGTTCGGCTTCGTCGGTGATGATATTCGAGAGGCCTAACAGCTGGTCGTAGGTGAGTTTGTAAAAATCGTCAATGTTGTGAATCAGACCGTTATCGTACAGGATTTTCACCTTCCCTTCGCCAAGCGAGTCGATGTTCATGGCCTTGCGGGTGATGAAATATTCGAGTTTGCCTTTGATTTGTGGCGGGCAGGAGAGGTCGTTGGGACAGAAGATGCCGGCTTCGCCGTCGTTTTGGATGAGGGGCGTGCCGCATTCGGGACAGCGGTCGATAAAGGTCACTTTCACCGCCCCGGGCTTTCGTTGTTCAAGGTCTACGCCGACAATCTTAGGGATGATTTCGCCGCCTTTTTCCACAAACAAATAGTCGTCCTCGTGAATGTCCAGCGAGTCCATGAAACTGCTGTTGTTCAGCGTGGCCCGCTTGACGGTAGTGCCCGCCAGTTGTACAGGTACCAGATTGGCCACTGGCGTCACAATGCCGGTGCGTCCCACTTGGTAGTCGATGCTCAGCAGCTGGGTGGCCACTTTCTCGGCTTTGAACTTGTAGGCAATGGCCCAGCGCGGGCTCTTGGCGGTGGCGCCAATCTGCTGCTGTTGTGCGTAGGAGTTTACCTTGATGACGATGCCGTCGGTGTCGTATGGCAGCTGCTTGCGCAGCGTGTCCCAGCGGTGCATGAAGTCAATGACGCCTTCTATGCTGTCGACCTTTTCCATCACGTCCTGTTTGCGGAAACCCCATTCGGCCAATTTGCTGATGCGGTCGTAGTGGTTGTTGCCAGGCAGATTATCACCCAGCGCGTAGTACAATCGGCAGTCGAGCCCTCGTTCGGCCACTTCGGTTGAGTCTTGCAACTTCAAACTGCCAGAGGCTGCGTTGCGCGGGTTGGCAAACGGCTGTTCGCCCATCTCTTCGCGTTCTTCATTCAACTGGTTGAACTGCTTGTGAGGCAGGATAATCTCACCACGAACCTCCAGCCAGTCGGGGTAGTCACCGTGAAGTCGCAATGGCACCGAGCGGATAGTTTTGATGTTGGCGGTGACGTCATCGCCCTGGCGTCCGTCGCCGCGAGTGGCGCCCTGCACCAACAGGCCGTGTTCGTAGGTGAGGCTGATGGCAACGCCATCGTATTTCAGTTCGCAGACATACTCCACAGGTTCGTGTACCAGCGTGCGTATGCGGCGGTCAAACTCTATCAAGTCCTCTTCCGAGTATGTGTTGCCCAGCGAAAGCATGGGGTAGCGGTGTGTCACAGTCTTGAACTGCTTGGTGATGGTGCCGCCAACACGCTGGGTGGGACTGTCGGGCTGGATGTATTCGGGATGCGCCTTCTCCAACTCTATCAGACGATTGAGCAGCATATCAAAGTCGTAGTCGCTGATGGCAGGATTGTCCTGCATGTAGTAAAGGTAATTGTGATGATTGATCTCATCACTCAACTGCTTGATTTGTTGTTCTATGTCTTGCATGGTGGATTTCTATTTGAAGGCGGTGTGTAATGGCGCGGATTCGGGGGCGGGTACTGTGTCTTGTGGGATTGTGTGGACTTTGTTCTGCATGATGGCAATCATCGTCTTCCCTTCAAGAACATAGGTTTTGATGGCGTCCTTGGGCGGCCATCGTTGCTGTTGCAAGTCATGCGAAGAGATGGCGTTGGCAAAGCTGATGTAATAGTCCCAATGATGCTCGTTCCGCTCGTGGTAAGGGAAGAACAGCAGTTGGATAAAGGCTGTGTCTTGTTCAAAGAAGATCTGGCATGCTTTGTTGCCGTCGGTGCCCACAATCACTTTGTCCACATCCTTAAATTCTCTCACTTGTTCATCATGGATGTGGCTTTTGAGCCATTCGCAGGCCTCTTTGTTGCCGTGGAAGTTGTAGTCGAGTTCATATTTGCCGTAAGCATTGTGGATGCCGTCAGAGATTTCGTTGAAATAGACATTCTCGTAAGGATGGTTCAGTACTACATGGCGCAGCGGCATGAGGGTGAGCAGGAAGATGATGGCCACGATGACAAAGTTGGTGTAGCGGTCGTCAACGCGGCGCAGGATACCTTCGTAGCCGCTGGTGGCTATCAGAACGAAGAAGGGGTAGATGAACAGGTACAAGGCGAAATCCTCGTAGATGTTTACGCCTTTGCCTGCCACATAAAAGAGGGGAACAAAGAAAGTGAAGAGAATCATGGCAAAATAGGCCGGTCTCATTTGTCGGATGAGCGTGCGTATGAAGCCCCAAAAGAGGATGAAGCCAATCAGGATGACAAACGGAATGGTGATGAACAGATATTTGAAGAAGTAGTTGGGTGGTGTGTTGTTGGCCCAAATCATTTCGTTGTCAAAGAGTTGTCGTACAGGATGGGGTTCGGTGAGCATCGATGGGATGGCTCTGAACGGGTTGAGGACGGTGTCCTGCAGCGCGAAGGGCAGGTATAACAGATCGACAATATGGACGATGAGCGTGATGCCAGCCAGAACGAGGGTGAGGAATAGCAGGTTGGCCCAGTAGGCCTGGGTAGTGAATTTCTTGATGGGGTTGTGGGTAAGATAGTAGCCCCACGGGTATAGGAAAAGGCAGGCAATCAGGAAGAAGCCGCCGATATGGATGCTGTTGGCAAAAATGATGCCCAAGGTTATCAGCAGAATCCGATACCACTTGATGATGGGTAATTCGCTGCAAAACAGGTATATCTGATAGATGGAAAAGAGGAAGGCAAAAGCAAAGGTGGTGTCGGTAAGGTCGGTAAAGGCATTGCCGAGAAAACGCGGGGAAATGAATAGGAACAGGGCTCCGATGAAGGCGGCGCGCCAAGCGAAAAGGCGAACCAGGAAAAATCCTAATGTGAGGATGGTCAGCCAGCCAAAAACAGCTGACATGATGTGGCGCAGTGAAAAAGGATCTGCAACATGAAACCATTGGCTTAGGGCATAGCATAGGTTGTCGGTAAACTGGCCATGGTGCGTGAAGTACGACATCGAGAGCAGTGCATTGTCGCCATGAGCGTGGTAGTTGTAGTAGGCTTCAGCATATTGCATGTGTTGGATTTCCATGTCAGAGATGCCCAGATCGGTGGATTTCCAAGGCATATATACCGCCAACACAAGCATCAGCGCCACAAACAAGTACTTGAAAAGGTCATCTTTGGTCTTGATTGAGAAGGTGAAAAATTTCTTGCGAATGTCGTATTTGAGTTTGGGTTGATGAAGTTGTGCGAAACGGATATGCATGACGTCATCTCCAAGATGTCTTCTTGAGAAGTATTTGAAGAAATCCAAAATGGAGTAAAGAACCTTTTTTAAAAAACGGATGATATTGTTTGACATAACTTTGCGTTAAGAAAGATGAAGTGTACAATGGTTGAGGAAAGAGGGACTGTCGTTGCCTTCGTTAAAGAGTAAATCTAAGATCGAAAGGTTGCGTGTGAAACCAAATCGGTCTTCAAAAACCTGACGGTAGGGTTTTGTGAGTTTCAGCGGGTAGTCGTCCCTATCGCACTTTTTTGGGTGAATGACCTCGCGGGCATCGTAATAGTCGCCTGGCACGGCAATGTAGTCGGTAGTAGGCTCAATGTGGCGGTCCACTTTCAAGAATTTGAGTAATAGATGCAGCAATTCGGTGTTGTAGTCAATGAGAAAAGTATATTTCTTTTCGTAGAATGGTTGTAGAAAGTCTTGATAGTAAAGGAAATATGGACTGCTGTTGTAGGCCGCTGTGAGGGCGCGCCAGTGGTTGGTTTGCCACCGTGTGGTGTAGTCTATTCTGACATCCTTGGTAAGGATTTTCTGATGTGTTTGTTCTACAGGGATGGACAACGCCTGCTTCCCATTGCCAGTCAGGATGCAGGTTCTGTTGCGGTAGGATTGTTTGCTGTAATGTTCGTAATGCTCCACAAGGCAACCATCACTTTTTTCAATTAGCAAAAAGTATTCAACAGGAGGTAGGTAGGCTGTGGAGAGTAGGGCTTTCACTATCGTGTAATTAACAGTTTGTTGCGGTGGATGTTATCGCCTTCAATCAGTTCGATAATGTAGATGCCGTTATCCACTCCTTCAAGGTTAAGGATGATGTCGTGTTGGATGTTAACCTCTTGGTTGTAAATCATTTCGCCCAGCAGGTTGAACAGCCGTACGATGCCGGTAGATGCGGCAAAATCACCTTGTATGGTCACATGGCCGTCGGTGGGATTGGGGAATATCTTGATGGTGGGTATTTGGATTTCGGGGCTGTCGATGTGTGTGGCTTCGGAGTAGTAGATGCCGTTGAGCGACATGATGCTGGCGTTGCCTGGTGCTAACCACGGCTGCAGTTTGGCAGCGGCGTTCGAGGTGTTGCTGTTGGTCCACGACCACGACAGCTGGCCGTAGTAGTCCTTGCCACTGGGCCCTGTGCTGGACTCATCGACGTAGTAGCAGCTGCTGGTGCCGTTACTGAGCGAGCCGATGATGAGCTTGGAGGCGTTGAATAGGGGCGAGCCTGACGAGCCCTGTTCGGTGGTGCCTTGGTTGTTGCTGCCCGTCTTCCAACTTACTTCCCAGAAACGAGGTCTCAGGTTGTTTCTGCCAACACCTTTGGGAATGCTGACTTTCTTCCAGTCGCCGCCTGGATGATGGATGGCAATACAACCTGTTGAGGGTACGGTGGTTGATCGATCCCAACCGGCAAAATAGACTCTGTCGCGCCAGGCGGGACTCAGTTGCCCAGTAATCTCGAGCAACAGAAAGTCTGAACTTCTGTCAATATCGCCCATGGCGCGTTTAACGGCGCCCGTAGCGGTGTGGCTGTAGTTGCCGTAGTTGCCACCGCAGGTGTTGACCTGGTAGTTGAAGTAGAAGACGTAGTTGGTGGCATTGCTACTGTAGCAGTGGGCGGCTGAAAAGACATACGGGCGGTGGTCCTGCTTGGTGTTGTTGATCATGGCACCCGAGCACATGTACACGTAAGAGCCTTCCCTGTAGGTGTAGCATACCACCGAGTTGATCTGGTCGGTCCAGCCGGCGGCTTCGGGGCAAACCACGTCAATGTGGCAATCACCTTCGGCATCCCCGATGGCTCCTTTCATGTGGCCAAATATGTTT
>JAEERB010000067.1 GCA_016285615.1 Bacteroidales bacterium | reverse complement strand
GGGTAGACACCGGCGAAGAGCATAGGCTTCACCTCTTCAAAGCCGGCCACTGCCTCTTGACAAGGTCTGTTGACATGCGTAATTGTATCACCCACACGCACTTCCGTTGATGTCTTGATACCCGAAATGATATAGCCGACATCACCTGCCGAGAGCACCTGTTTGGGTTCCTGTTTCATACGGAGCACACCAATTTCATCGGCGTTGTACGACTTTTCAGTCGCCATAAACTTCACAAAATCATTGGCATGGATGGTGCCGTTAAAGATACGGAAGTAGGAAATGATGCCGCGATACGAATTGAAGATAGAGTCGAAGATGAGCGCTTGCAGTGGAGCATCGGGATCGCCCTTGGGGGCGGGAATCTTCTCAACGATAGCTTCCAGAATCGCATCCACGCCATAGCCAGTTTTGCCACTGGCTTCCAAGATTTCCGACTCGTCGCAGCCCAACAGATCCACAATCTGGTCTTTCACCTCGTCGGGCATGGCGGAGGGCATATCCATTTTATTCAGTACTGGAATGATTTCCAGATTGTTATCAATAGCCAAATAGAGATTGGAGATGGTCTGTGCCTGAACACCTTGCGTAGCATCCACCAGCAACAGGGCACCTTCACAGGCGGCAATGGCACGCGACACCTCGTACGAGAAATCGACATGGCCGGGAGTGTCGATCAGGTTCAGCACATAATTCTCGCCATTGTGTTTGTAATTCATCTGGATGGCGTGGCTCTTGATGGTGATGCCGCGTTCGCGTTCCAAATCCATGTCGTCCAGCACCTGGTCCTGAAAATCACGATCGGCAACAGTGCCAGTCACTTGCAACAACCTGTCGGCCAAAGTGCTCTTACCATGATCGATATGGGCTATAATACAAAAATTGCGTATATGTTTCATCGAGCGCAAAGATACAATTTTTTTGGGAACTATTTGTTCTCCGACTTGGCGGCCATCTGTTTCTTATTGTCGCCAATATAAAGGAAATAGAGGAAGAGGTCCACCATCACCAAAATCATATTGAACGCCCACAGGAAGGTCACAATATCAGGATTATACAATATCTTATGGATAATGCCGAACACGTAGCCAATGATAATCATCATCATAAAAAAGGGGCTTTTGCCTACAACAATCTTCGTGCGCAGCGCTTTCACAATGGAAACGGGCCAACTGCAGGCGAAGCACAGCAGCATCAATATTTCCCAAATGCTAAATCCACTCATAAAAATCAAATTTATTTTGGTCAAAAAAACGACTGCAAAAGTAGCAAATTAAGTGCAAAGTGCTTCCGTGTCCACACAAGAAGAAAATGAGCCGTTCAAGCGGCATAATATCCTATTAATGAACCTCCAACAAAACAATCTCAAAAAAAATCTTTCAAAAGAGTAACAATTATGTCATTTTTTTTTTATATTTTTGCACATTGATATTAGAATATGGCACGAAAAAAGATCCTTTACATCACCTCCGAGATTTATCCGTATCTCGAAGAAAGTTATATTTCAAAGATTTGTCGTTTTCTTCCGCAGAGTATTCAGGAGAAAGAAAACGAAATTCGAACTTTCATGCCCAAATACGGATGTATTAACGAACGAAAGAACCTGTTGCACGAAGTCATCCGTCTATCAGGTCAGAACATCATCATTGAAGATGCTGACCATCCGTTGATTATCAAAGTTGCTTCGTTGCAGTCGGTTAAGATGCAGGTTTACTTTATCGACAGTGAAGATTTCTTCAAGCGCAAACAGTTGTTCCGCGATGAGAAAGGCGAATTTTTCGCCGATAACGACTCTCGGGTGCTCTTTTTCGCCAAAGGCGTCATCGAGACCGTTCGCAAACTGGGATGGATTCCCGACATCATCCATTGCCACGGCTGGATTAGCTCACTGGTTCCTATTTTCATCAAGACTTGCTACAAAGACGATCCTTTGTTCCAAGACACCAAGTTGATCTATTCCATTTATGCCGACCAATTCAAGGAAAAATTCTCCAGTTCCTTTGGTAAGAAACTGAAAATCACGGGCATACCCAAAGAGTATCTCCCACTTTATAAAAACCCTGATTTTGACAACATTACCAAAGCTGCGGTTAAATTCTCCGATGCAGTTGTCATTGGGCATCCCGAAGTGAAGAAGAATCTGCAAAACTTTGTGTTAACCTCTGACAAGCCACACCTCATCCATCCCGACAGCGAGGATTATGTAGATGCTTACAACGACTTTTACAACACTGTGCTTCAACTATAATCGTCTGGTTTTTTGACTCGCCTGATCATGAAACGCTTTTCTATCATTTATCTCGTCTTGGCCGCCTGGATGGCACTTTCCGGTTGCGTCAGGGAAATCGACCAGATTGGTCTCAACTTGCAAGACGGTAACATCTTGTTGGGCAACAACTTTAACGACACCACCACCATCGTTGCTTACTCGATGCGTAACGACAGCCTGGTGACCAGCAAAGTGGCCAACTGCATTGTCGGCTGCGTGAACGACCCTGTCTTCGGCAGGACCATCGCCAGTTTTTACACCCAGTTTGAGTTGAAAAGCGGCACCGTGGATTTCACCTCTGGCGCCACCATCGACTCGGTACGTTTGAGTTTGCGCTACAACGGCTTTTTCGGCGACACGCTGTCACCCATCACACTTGAAGTGTATGAGGTGACTGACGATATGAAAGACTCGCTCTACTACAATTACAGCACTAGCACAACCGACTTCATCAATCTGACCTACCAGCGTTCTTACACGCTGCGACCGAAGCCGACCACCTACATACCAGTTGACACGGGCTATGTGCCCTCCTACTTCTCCATTCGTCTCGCCGATGAATTGGGACAACGTTTCCTTAACAAGCAGACATTTAGCAAAGTTGAAGATGTAAGAGATTGTTTGCGAGGATTGTATGTTACCGCCCGCAGTTCTTCCTCCACGGGGAACCTGGTTTATGTGGCTCTGACAGCAGCCCTTTCTGGATTGGAAATCCACTACACCGAAAGTGGTGGAGCCCACAAATCGTACACCTTCCCCATTGCCAAAAACTGCATGTACTACACCCATTTCGACCACAACGATTACAACAATGCCTCGATGGACTTTAAGAACCAAGTGCTGAACGAACGCAGAGAATTGGGTGACAAGGTATTATACGCACAAGCCACCGCTGGCGTCAAGACGGTGATTAAGATGCCCAACCTGCAACAATCACTGAAGAACATCGCCGACAAGAAAGTGGTCATCAACAAAGCCGAACTGGTCATCACCAATATCTCCAACGACCCCGACTATTTCAATACCCCCTATAACCTCGGTTTGCAAGCCATTGGCAATGACGGCTCCCTGCTCAAGTTGCCCGACGACGCCTCCTTGACCAGCAGCGCCTATTTTGGTGGCATCTACAATGAGAAAAAGAAGGAATACAGATTCCGTATAACACGATATGTACAACAAGTGATGAATGGCATCCTTCCTAACAACGGCATCAATCTGGTTGTTAGCGGCGCCAGTGTCAGAGCCAACCGACTGATTTTCTGCGGGCCCAAGCCCGACGAAATCGACTACGACAAACGTCTCCGTCTTGAGATTTCTTACACAACATACTAATATCATACTGACTGATAGTCTTTTACCTATCACAACATAACATTACGTATAGTATCGTCGCCTGAACAGGCAAAAAAATTACGCTATATGAAACCTATCATTGCCCCTTCGATGCTTTCTGCCGACTTTTGCCATTTAAAAGACGACATTCTGATGGTTAACGAGTCGAAAGCCGACTGGTTCCACTTGGACATTATGGACGGCCTTTTCGTTCCCAACTACTCATTTGGCATGCCCGTCATCAAGGCCATTGCCAGTGCCGCTGAAAAGCCGCTGGATGTGCACCTTATGATTGTACAGCCGGAGCGCTACATTGCCGAGTTCAAGAAAGCCGGTGCCGACCTGCTCACCGTACATTGGGAGGCATGCACTCACCTGCACCGCACCGTACATCAAATCAAGGCAGAGGACATGCTGGCCGGTGTGGCCCTTAACCCTCATACCCCTGTAAGTTTCCTCGAGGACATCATCCAAGACCTGGACATGGTACTGGTCATGTCTGTTAACCCGGGTTTCGGCGGACAAAAATTCATCGAGCAGAGTTTGAAGAAGATCGAAAAACTGCGCGAACTGATTATCAAGAGCGGTTCACAGGCGTTGATAGAAGTGGATGGCGGTGTAGATGCCGACACAGCTCCCAAGCTCGTCAAGGCGGGTGCCGATGTGCTGGTGGCCGGCAACTACGTCTTCAAGGCCGACAATCCGCTGGAGCGCATCGAGACGCTCAAGAAGGCTGACTCAAGAAAGAAATAGGATTACAGCACCACGCCGTCCTTCATCACGATACGGCGGTCGGAGAGTTGCGAAAGTTCCTCATTATGAGTTACTACGATAAATGTCTGGTGAAAATTATCACGCAGATCGAAGAATAATTGGTGTAATTTCTTAGCATTTTCAGAATCCAGATTGCCCGACGGCTCGTCTGCCAGAATCAGCATCGGATTATTGATGAGAGCGCGAGCCACCGACACGCGTTGTTGCTCACCGCCAGAGAGTTCTGATGGTTTGTGATGGGCACGATCACTCAGTTTGAGGAAATCGAGCAGGCGGTCGGCCTCTTTCAGCGCATCCTTGCGACTTTTGCCGGCAATGAGAGCGGGCAGCGCCACATTTTCAGCCGCCGTAAACTCGGGCAGCAGGTGATGAAATTGGAACACGAAACCGATATGCTGGTTACGGAAAGCCGACAGCTCACGGTCGGACAGTTTACCGAGGTTGGTGCCTTCGATGAGAATCTCGCCACTGTCGGGCTTGTCGAGCGCACCAATCAAGTGCAGCAGCGTGGACTTGCCCGCACCCGAAGCGCCTACAATCGTCACCACTTGCGACTTTTCAACCGTCAGATTCACGCCCTTTAACACCTTTAAAGAGCCGTAACTTTTTTCAATATTCCGAACTTCAATCATTTGCTAAAAAATATGACGCAAAGATAACACAAAACAATTTATAATTGATAATTTACCATTGATAATTCTTATATTTGCAATCGCTTTATGCAAAACAACGATACTAAACAATTAATTCATCATTAAAACATAAACACTATGAACCAAGAACTTTCAAAACTTTATCCCTCAGCAGTATGGGATTGTTTTGCCCACATTTGCGACAATCCCCATCCTTCGAAACACGAAGGCAAAATTCTGGCATGGTTAAAGAAGTGGGCCGAAGAGAACCACATTGAATATCATCAAGATGAGACCGGCAACCTGCTTTTCCGCAAACCTGCCACTCCGGGCATGGAAAACCGCAAGACCGTCATTCTGCAGGGTCACATCGACATGGTGCCCCAAGCCAATAGCGACAAGAAGCACGACTTTCTCACCGACCCCATCGAGCCTATTATTGGCAATGACGGATGGGTTCGCGCCAACGGAACCACGCTGGGTGCTGACAATGGTATGGGCTGCTCGGCTGCCATGGCTGTTCTGCTCTCCAAAGATATCGCCCACGGTCCTATCGAAGTATTGGTAACTGTTGACGAAGAGACTGGTATGACTGGTGCTTTCGGCTTGCAGAAAAACTTCGCCAAAGGCGACATCCTCATCAACCTCGACTCCGAAACCGAAGGCGAACTCTACGTTGGTTGCGCCGGCGGTTTGGATGCCCTCATTAACATGGACTACAGCGAAGTAGATACGCCTGCCGGCATGACGGGCTATCGTCTCTGCATCACTGGTTTGAAGGGCGGTCACTCTGGTATGGACATTGCCCTCGGTCGCGCCAACGCCAACAAGGTAATGTTCCGCTTCCTGAGAAAGAGCATCGTCAACTTCGGTGCACGCATCGCTTGCGTCAAAGGTGGCAGCCTGCGCAACGCCATCCCACGCGAAGCCGTTGCCGACCTGGCCGTTCCCGCTGACAAAGCCGCTGCTTTTGCCACTTTCGTAAAAGACTTTTCCGACACTATCGCCAAGGAATTTGCCAAAACCGAACCCACTTTAAGCATCACTCTGGACACCATCGCCGTGCCCGCCAAAGTGATGTGCGAGAAGTGCCAAAGCAAGGTTGTGAACATGGTATTCGCCCTTCCTAACGGCGTTATGCGCATGAGCGACGCCATGGCCGACCTCGTTGAGACTTCTGTCAACCTGGCTGTTGTCACCATCGAAGGAGGCAAATTGAGCACTGCCAGCTTGTTAAGAAGCTCGGTTGACTCAGCTAAAGAGGCTGTTGGCGAGAAGATGACCGCCATCGCCGAACTGGCTGGCGCCACCATCACCCTGAGCGGTGCTTATCCGGGCTGGAAACCCAACATGGACTCCCCCATCCTCAACACGATGTTGAAGGTTTACAAGGAGAAATTCGGCACCGAGCCGACCATCAAGGCAATCCACGCCGGTCTGGAATGCGGTCTGTTTGGCGTTTGCTACCCGCATTGGGATATGATCTCCTTCGGACCCACCATCTGCCACCCGCACTCACCCGACGAAAGAGTCAACATCGAAAGCGTGGGCAAATTCTGGGATTTCCTCGTTGAGACCTTGAAAAACATCCCCACCAAATAATTGTGACTACGCAAAAATCATCGTGACCTCATGATGAGACTCGACAAATTATTAGTACACTTGGGCTTTTTCCCCTCGCGGGAGAAAGCTCAAGATGCTATTATACAGCAAACAGTCAAGGTTGGCGGCCAACTGGTGACCAAACCTTCCAAGGAGGTGGACGAAAGCGCCGACATTGAAGTCATCGACATCTTCAACAAGTATGTCAGCCGCGGCGGCCTCAAGCTGGAGAAAGCCATCCACGACTTTGGCCTCGACTTCAGCGGAAAGACCGTTCTGGATGTCGGCTCTTCTACAGGCGGATTCACTGACTGTGCGCTGCAAGCGGGTGCTACACATGTAGTTGCCGTTGATGTGGGCAGCAACCAGTTGCATCCTTCGTTGCAAAATCATCCGCAGGTTACCTCGCTCGAAAACACCGACTTCCGTGAGCTGACACCACAGGAGCTACCCATCCAGCAGTTCGACTTCATCGTTACTGACGTCTCCTTCATCTCACTCACTTGTCTTTTCCCCTATTTCAAGACTTTCCTCAAACCTGACGGGCAGATGGTGCTGCTCATCAAGCCCCAATTTGAGGCAGGAAGTTCTTTTTTGAACAAAAATGGCATCGTCACCGACGAAAAAGGATACAAAATTGCCATCCATCGGGTGGAACAGGAAGCTCTCCAGCAGCAATTTTACCTGAACCGGCTCTCCATATCCACTCTTTTCGAAAAAATAAAAAACGTGGAGTTTCTCTCCTTTTTTTCCCTCATTGACAACCACTTCCGCATTGATTACAACACTTTATTCAAAGAAGTGAAGGAGCTCAAAAAGAGAATTTCGGGGCGCTAAAAGCAGCCTTCCCCATTTTTCCGTTTTTACTTTCAAATTTCCGTTTATTCATTGGGGATTTTTCTTATTTTTGCCCTTTATTTTAAGAATTCATCTAAAAATATATAACCCGTGAAAAAAATCAATCCTCGCCAGAATTACAACGATTCCCGCAAAGCCATCGGCTATGTGAATCGTAAAGAAGCCAGCCAACAAGACTACGACCGTATCGGGTTCAAGTCAGGTTTGGAGGTTCACCAGCAATTGGCTACTAAAGAGAAACTTTTCTGCCGCTGTCCTGCCGGCATTTTCCAAAAACCCGATGAGTTTGACGCCGAGTTGCTGCGTCACATGCGTCCCACCCTCTCCGAGATGGGCGAATATGACGGCACTGCGCTCATGGAGTTCAAAACCCGCAAGAACATCATCTACCGCATTGCACATCGCACCGCCTGTACTTACGAGGTGGACGACACACCGCCGTTCCCCATCAACCCTGAGGCGCTGCAATATGCTCTCGAGATAGCCCTTGCTTCGAAACTGAAAATCGTAGGCGAGGTGCACATCACCCGTAAACAATACCTCGACGGCTCCATTCCCACTGGTTTCCAACGTACCGCCATCCTCGGTATTGACGGCGAAATCCAACTGAAACACAAGAAAGTACGTCTCATCCAGTTAAGCGTGGAAGAGGACGCCTGCCGTGAGGTTTCCGATATCGGTCACACCCGTATCTATCGCACCGACCGTCTGGGTATGCCTCTGATTGAGACTGTTACCTATCCTGAAATGGTTAACCCTGACGAGGTTGAAGAGGCTTGCAACTACATCCGCTTCTTGAACCGCAGCACCGGCCGTGTACGCACTGGCATCGGCGCTGGTCGTGAGGACGTAAACGTAAGCTGCACCGGTGGCACCCGTATCGAGGTGAAGGGCGTGGCTCACACCAAATGGATTCCCGATGTTACCCACATCGAATGTTTCCGTCAGTGGGCATTGCTCGCCATCCGCGACAAGCTGACCAAGCGCATCAAGAAAGAAAATTGGAAAATGGCCGTTACAGAACTGGATCCCAAAGAGTTCCACTTCTACTACGACCCCATCACCGACGCTATCAAACGTGGTGAAAAGGTATATGCTGTCAACTTGCCCGAATTTGCAGGCTTGCTGTCGCACTTTGTACAACCCGGCCATCCCTTCTACTGCGAATTCGCTGACAGGCTGAAGGTTATCGCTTGCCTTGAGCGTCCCAACATGGCCACCAGCGAAGATATCGAAGATGTGGTTAGCAACAGCGTATTCGAAAGAGCTGCCGAAGTGCTGCACGCTGGCGAGAACGACGCACAAATCATCTTTTGGGCTCCCGAAGACGACGTTAAGACCGCTTTGGAGACCATCGAAGAACGTGCTCTGATGACCTTCGACGGTGTTCCGTTCGAGACTCGTAAGGCACTGCCCGACGGCACGACCATTTTCGAGCGCGTACTGCCCGGTGCCGACCGTATGTATCCCGATACCGACTCGGCTCCCATTCCTTTGCGTGCCGATTATATCGAAGAGTTGAAGAAGAACATTCCCGATGCTGTGGCCGATCGCTACGCACAAATGGTTCAATGGAATGTTCCCGAAGATTGCTTCAAATATATCTTCACCCACAACTTCTTCCCGCTCATCAAGAAGATTGCCGAAGAGTTGGGCTACTGCCCCAAATACTTGGGAACCTTCTTCGGCCAACGTCTGAAACACCTGCACGGCCAATACGGCGAACTTCCTTTCTGCAAGTGCAGAATCTTCGACCTGTTCGAATTCCTGAAGAAGGAAGGTTTGGACAAGGCCATTGCCGCCGACATGCTGAAGCAGATGTTCGCCAACCCGAAAGCTTCCATGGAAGAGTTGCTCAAACTCACTGGCTTCCGCAAAGCGTCGAAGCAAGAGATTGTTGCATGCATGCAAGCCAACACGGGTGCTTTCAAGCCGATGCGCAAACGCACCAACGCCCAAGACCGCAAGAACAGTCTGCTCGGCAGCGTGCGCACCCTCGCCCTTGGCAACGTCCCCTTTACCGAATTATCCAAGGAGATCTAATTGTAAAATGTTAATTGTAAATTATTAATTGATAGTTATGAACGACGATAAAGTAACATTTCAAGGATATAAAGGAAGAGCATTAGAGATGCTCAAAAAATACGACGTGCACGTATGGGACAAAGCCGAGGTGGAGACCACTCGCGGACACTTCTCGGGCAAGATTCTGCCCCGTGCCGAAAACACTGATGACATCCACATCGTGATGAAAGTCAGCACCGGCTACAATATCGGTATCGATATTGAGACCGTAACCGACATGAAGGGTGAGCGCGACCCGCAACCCGTGTTCAAGATTCCCGAAAAGGAATTCCCTTACACGCCCGGACTTCCCCACGTAAAACTGTTGGGTACTGGCGGTACCATCGCCTCTCGTCTGGACTATCGTACGGGTGCGGTAATTCCCGCCTTCTCGCCTGGTGAGTTGTATGGTGCTGTGCCCGAACTGGCCGACATCTGCAACCTGGAGACAGAAAAGGTTTTCGCCGTTTTCTCAGAAAACATGTCACCTGTTGAATACAAAGCCTTGGCCAACAAGATTGGCGACGAAATCAAGGCTGGTATTGAAGGTATTGTGATTGGCCACGGTACTGATACGCTGGCGCACACCGCCACCGCGCTGACTTACATGTGCCAAAACCTGCCTATGCCCGTTGTGCTGGTAGGCTCACAACGTTCTTCCGACCGACCCAGTTCCGACGCTGCATTGAACCTGATGCACGCCATGACGGCTGCCGGCCACGGCGACATCGCCGAAGTGATGGTCTGCATGTTCGGTCCCACCAGCGATGACTACGGCTTCCTGCACCGCGGCACGCGCGTGCGTAAGATGCACTCCTCCTACCGTTCCACCTTCCGTACCATTGGCGACACGCCTCTGGCCACTGTGAACCGCAAAGATGGCGTACAGCCCATCAAGGAAGTCTATAACCACCGCCGCAGAGGCGAGCAACATCGTCAAGTAGAGGTTATTACCAACTATGAAGACTATAAGCGCAGCATCGCCAAGAACGACCCCAACACCACCCGCATCGTGCCCACATTCGATGACCGTGTGGCTATCCTCTACTACTACCCGGGCATGAAACCCGACGTACTGGATGCCCTCATCGACAATGGCTACAAAGGTATTGTATGGGACGGCACTGGCCTTGGCCACGTTAACAAGCACATGTTCGACGCCATCCAACGCGCCACCGACGCTGGTGTACATCAGTACATGAGTGTACAGACCATCTGGGGTTACACCCACATGTTCGTTTACGACACTGGCCGTGACATGATGGCCCGCGGTATTATCCCCGCAGACAATATGCTGGCAGAAAGCTCTTACATCAAACTCGGCTGGGCTCTCGGTCTGACCAAAGACAGCGGCCAAAAGCGCGAAGATGTGAAGAAGCTGATGCTCACCCCCATCAACGATGAGATTACCAAGCGCGAACCCTACGACGGATACCTCGTTTACCAAGGCGGCGTTCCCGAAGTAGAGGAATTCGTAAAGAAAGTAAGGAAATAGAAGATATGGCTGACGACAAATTCATCATCACCATCAACCGTGAAGCAGGTTCTGGCGGTAGAGAAATCGCCATCAAACTGGCCGAATTGCTCGGCGTGAAGATTTATGGCAAGGAAATCCTCGCCTCCATTATGGACAAATATAAACTCACACCTGAGCAGATCGAAAAAATCATGGCTGAAAAGCCGAACTGGTGGGCTGAATTTTGCCGTTTCTACAAACAATTCGGCAGTGTTGCCGACAACACTTACGAAAACTACGAGGTCAATTCGCTGCAATTGTACCATGAGGAGAGGAAAATCCTTCAGGAACTTGCCGGACAAGAATCTTGCATTATTGTAGGTCGTACAGGGTTCCATATTTTCAAGGATAACCCCAATGCCATTCGCATTTTCCTGATTGCCAGTCCTGAATATCGCATAAACCGTTTCATGGAAAGACTGGACATTGATGAAAACAAGGCCCGCAAAATCATGGAACAAAGCGACAAAGACCGCGAAAACTACACTAAAACCTTTGCTGGTATATCGCGCTACGATGCCCGCAATTACGACATGGTGCTTAATGTGTCGGGCTACACGACCGAACAGATGGCTCAGTTTTTAGCCCACATCGTGCGAATGAAATACCCACACTGGTAATGTTTCTTATGTCAACATAAAAAATAGCAACCCGATGGGTTGCTATTTTTTTATCCGTAGGGGTGTAGCGCGCTACGCCCCTACAATAACAGAATTATTATCTGCCTGCTAATTCTTTATCAAACATGTAGAAAGCAGCTTTGTCGTCGCCGATACATTTCAGAGCGTCAACGATTTCCTGAGCGTTGGCTTCTTCTTCAACCTGCTCGGTAACATACCACTGCAAGAAGATGGTGCTGGCATAGTCTTTTTCTGCAACTGCCATAGCATACAGATTGTGAATCAGAGAAGTAACAGTTTTCTCGTGTTTCAGTGTCTCTTCGAACATTTTTAAGGGGTTGGCCCACTTGGTGGGGAACTTGGCGATGGCTTTCAGTTCAACGCGAGCTGTCTGTTCTTCCAGATAGTGCATAAATTTGAAAGCATGTTCCATCTCTTCGTTATACTGTTTGCGGAACCAGTGTGAAATGCCTTTCAAACCTTTGTCAGCGGCATCTGCTGACATGGCCAGGTAGAGATATGCGGACCACATTTCCGCATTAATTTGGGCGTTGATAGCCTCTTGCATCTTTTTGCTAATCATAATTTTAGAAATTTAAAGGTCAATAAAATATTGTTTCATGCAACATTAGGCATGATATTATTCTCCCAATTTGTTCTTCAATTCTTGCGTATTCATCCCTTTCTGCTTGGCCATCCGCCAATACTTCATCGCATCTTCCTGATTATCCAACGCCTGATAGGCATCACCCATCGTGTTGTATATCTGCGCCAACTGACGACTGTCATAAGAATAGGTAGAAGCCGCTTTCAGATATTCCAATGCCTTGGTCGGATTCCCCTCCTTTTGAAAGGCGCGACCCAAGCAATACATCATAGAAGCGTTCGACGGAAAGAGTTCCGACAAATCCTTTTCACAACTTATAATTGTC
>JAEERB010000258.1 GCA_016285615.1 Bacteroidales bacterium | reverse complement strand
GTGCCGATTACAACAGCTATTACCAGCGTATGCTCTACACCCCACGTCTCCATGTGCGTTTCCGTACGGATAACGAACTGGCGCTGCGTCTCTCGGCAGGAAAAGGCTATCGCTCACCCAACGTGTTGGCTGAAAATTCCACCATGTTGGCTTCATCACGCCAGATTATATTCATGAACACCCCCAAGATGGAAGAGGCTTGGAACTTCGGCTTGAACCTCTCCAAGCATTTTGATGTGGGGGAGAAGGAAATTCAGCTGTTGGTGGATGCCTATCGTACCGATTTTACCCACCAGATTGTTCTTGACCGTGACGCCAATGCCCACGAGATTCGCATCTATAATCTCAATGGCAAATCTTATTCCAATTGCGCTCAAATCCAGGTGGATTACGAGCTGTTCAAGGATTTTGACATGTCGCTGGCTTTCCGTTACACTGATGTAAAGATGACCATCAACGATTCCTTGATGGAGAAACCTTTTGTGAACCGTTACAAAGGTTTGATTACCTTATCGTATGCACCTGGTACTTGGCAGTTCGACTTGATTACCCAGTTTAATGGCGACAGCCGCATTCCTGACATGAGCGACAATGCCACTGCAGCAACCACCGAAGGTCAAAATCTGGATCGCTCGCCATTTTATGTGATTATGAACGCTCAAGTTACCAAGAAATTAGGTAAGCATTGGGAATTGTATGCTGGCGGTGAGAACCTTACCAACTACAAGCAAAAGCATCCGTTGGTGGCAGCTTCTGAGCCATTTGGCAACGACTTTGATGCCTCTATGGTCTGGGGACCGCTGAGTGGCATCAGAGGATATGTTGGGTTTAGGTATAGTTTAAGATAAGAAGCAAGAAGACAGAAGACAGAAGTAAGAATCCTTCCGACTTCTTACTTCTGTCTTCTGTCTTCTTGCTTCTTCATTGCCTCACACCTGCCAATAATGTCGTTGGTGATTCGGAAACCAGCATCACAAGTGTCTTTGACAAGAATTCCGTCATATCCCATGTGAAGGTGCAGTATTTGGTAGCTGTCATTTAATAGTGCTAATAGTTTGCGGTCTCTTTTCCTTACAGCTTCTCTATAAGCGTTAATGTCAACACGAGTGCGCCTGTCTTCCCTGACTTGGAACACTGAATCCAAAGCAAACATTACGGCATGCCACAAGTAATGACCTGCGGCACGCACATATTTATGATCGTTATATCGACGAAGAACTGGGTCGTATTCTTCGTTGTTTTTCAAAACATCTTTGGCGTTTTCTACGTAGCGGCGGGCTTCTTCGATAAGGTCTTTCTTTTCCATGAGACGTTATTATTTAGATTTTCGCCGCAAAGATACGTAAGAAAATTATATTGTCATTATATTATCGTATTAATTTTTTATTCGATAAAAAAATATTTTAGAAACACCTATTATTAATAAGTAGCAATATATTAATTATCTGTTTTTCGTCAATGCGGCAGCGCCTAAAATAGCCGCGTCGTTGTCTGGAAGCTCGGAAACCTTGATTTCTACGCTGTTGTCATACACGAAACAAAGGTGTTTCTTGAAAGACTGTCGGACGGGTTCCATCAGTACCTCACCGGCTTTCACGGGGCCACCCATCAGGAAGATGGCTTCTGGACTGCTGAAAGCCACAGCGTTAGCTAAAGCAATGCCTAACCAATTGCCGGTCATCGCGAAAACTTCCAAAGCCAACGGATCACCTGCTTTGGCTGCGTCGCCAACGTGTTTGCTGGTTAATTCTTCTTTGGGTACTTTCGCAAGCACACCATCGTATTCTGAACGATGTTCCAGCAACTCTAATGCTGTCCGGCGGATGCCAGTGGCGGAAGTGTAAGTCTCTAAACAGCCTTTCCTGCCGCAGCCGCATAAGCGACCATCAGGAATCAGGATGGCATGGCCTAATTCTCCCGCGTTGCCGGTCTTGCCATGTACTAACTTACCGTCGATGACGATGCCGCTGCCGACACCAGTGCCTAAAGTGAAAGTGATGAAGCTCTTCATCCCTTTGGCACCGCCATACACCAGTTCGCCGTAAGCGGCTGCGTTGGCGTCGTTGGAAACGGTCACAGGAACGTCAAGATGCTTGTGTACCAAGGCGTTCAAGTCAGTCACTCCTTTGAAATTCAAGTTTGTGGCGTTCTCGATGCATCCTGTGTAATAGTTGCCCGCCGGCGCGGCGATGCCGATGCCATCAATGGCCTCCACTTGTTGTTCTTTCATCATCTCAGTGATTTTCTGACAGATATCAGCCACATAAAGGTCTGCGTCAAAGTATTTTGCTGTAGGCAGGTTTTTCCGTGCAAGGCAAAAACCGTCATTACGT
>JAEERB010000257.1 GCA_016285615.1 Bacteroidales bacterium | reverse complement strand
GACCTCACCGACGACATCGGCCTGAATGTAGGCATCGGTTACACCATGCAGCAACTGGATTACGGCACCGAGAAGAAGAATTGCGGTGGCATCGACTTCAGGGTAGGCATTGATTTTTAAAAAATGTACTTGGAAATGAAAAACCATATCGGAAAATTGATCACTGTGTGCCTCCTGGCCCTGCTGGGGGCATGTGTCTCGCCCACGCGGCTCAACTTCTCGTGCGATGACCCCACCATCGACATCTATATCGACGGGGAGTATGCCGGCAAATCGCTGGTGAACTATGCGTTCCCCAATTCCAAACAGGACGTCGTGGTGTCGTGCTATGACGGCGGCAGGGAAGTGTATCGCCGCACCTTCAGCAAGGAGGGTCGTGTGAACAACGAGTTGATTGAATTGCAGATTGAACAGAATCTGCAGTATTCATCGGGAGGCCGAAGGGCAAGAACCAACTAATCAAAACCAATAACAGACATGAAACAAAAAATATTATTGACCACACTGCTGGTGCTGTGCACCATAATCAGCGCATCAGCCTTCGGCAAGACCAAGATGGTGAAAATCACGGTAGAGCCGAAAGAAGCGGCAATCTATGTCGACAACACGTTCATGGGTAATGGCTTTGCCGAGTTCCCGTGTCCCAAAAAGAAAAATGCCATCGCCGTCATTCGTATCGAGTGTGAGGGTTACACTACCATCAACACCAAGTTTTACGGTGGCGACAAGCGCGAGAGCCTGCACCTGGTGATGCAGCCCGACGGCTTCGTCAACGGAACCGTATTCTCGGGTGCTGTAAACAAATTCTTCACCATCGAAGTTGACAAGAAGTTCTACACCCAAAAGGCCGACGGCACTTATGACACCAAGACAGCATGGAAGTTGCTGCATCAGGTGCTGCTGAATTATTTTGACGAAATCGAGACCACCGATTTCTACAGTGGCTTTGTGCAGACGCCATGGCATTACACCGAGTTCACAATGAGCGACAAGCAGTTGCGCTACAGGGTGGTTATCAGGGACATCTCTAATCCCGAATTGGTAGCGTTCCAAATCAAGGTGCTGAGCGAAGTGGCCGCCACCAAGTTGGGTAAGCATGGCGAGTTTGTCCCCGTGGACCGTATACCCCGCGAGTTGGAGCCCCTCATCCAGGAGTTGCAAACGCGTATCGGAAAATTGCATAGTTTCTAAATCAATCATAAAGACATGAGAAAGATGAGTAATCGGTGCTTCGTTGCATTGCTGCTGGTCAGCGCATTGGCCTTGGGAGCCAATGCCAATGTAATCGTTGATGATTTCAGCGCAAACATTTACGCCTGGAACGAAGGAGAGATTGACGGTGACATCGGTGCCATCGCCATCATCAACGGCCAACTCGACATCAAGTCAAAACATGACGAGATTGCGCTCAAGACCCACTGTTACGCACCCATCAACGTGGAGCGTGACTTCAGGATTACGGCCTATGTCGCCATCGACAAACTCAAGGATGACAAGCAAGTAGGGTTCATCTTCAACTATCGTGATGACGGCAACTTCTACTGCTTCTCATTCAATGAGTATGCGGTAAGTTTCAGGCGTTTTGAGAACAACGTCGAAGTGGGCAGTTACCACCAGGGCATCAAGTGGAAAAAGAAGAAGAAACTTGAACAGGAATGGACGCTGGTCAAGGAGGACGATGAGTTGGCCTTCATGGTCGATGGCCAGGAGATTATCCGCATCCGCTATATGCCGCTAACCTATTGTGGCGTGGGTTTTTACACCATCAACAAACAGAGACTGACGGTGGACAGAATTGAATATGTACAATAAATTTTCCTATAAATAACTCTCCCTTAGAGTTTCTAGTCCATTGGGACTGAAGACAATTTTGTCAGGGGTTTCGCTCGGCTGTGCACGGCTGATTGAAACCCCTGAAATGGTATTGCCGCCAAACAATGCCTGTCGCGAAGATTGGCGGCGCCTCAGGATAAAAAACAAAAATCTTCGTTTTTAGTTTTGTTCTACGCTCGGCTTGCAGTACTTTGCCTGCGGCGAAGATAGGCGGCGCCATGACATAAAAAATGAAAAAGACGCTTTTTCATTTTGTTCTGTCCATGGCTTGCAGTACTTTGCCTGCGGCGAAGATAGGCTGCGCCTCGGGATAAAAAACAAAAAACTTCGTTTTTAGTTTTGTTCTCCGCTCGGCTTGCACTATCTTTGTGGGCAAAGAAACCCTAACCTCAAACGTCAATGGCAAAGAATCAATCATTAGTGCAGGAACAGACGCTGAAGCAGCGGCAGGCGCTGGAACAGCAACGCTTGCTGGGCCAGGTGCCGGAAAAAAGCGATGCCGAGATGGCCGAATTCATC
>JAEERB010000066.1 GCA_016285615.1 Bacteroidales bacterium | reverse complement strand
CTACCAACTGAGCTAAAGTGGCGCTCTGTTTTTGAGGCTGCAAACATACAAAAAAATCGTATCTTTGCACGCTTTTGCAGAAATTAATCTCAGAAGCCATATTCGCGGTAATAGCTCAGTTGGTAGAGCGGCAGCTTCCCAAGCTGCAGGTCGCGGGTTCGAAACCCGTTTACCGCTCCTAAAAGTAAAAGACGATGCACACATCGTCTTTTTAATTTTCAATTTTCAGTTTTCAATTTTCAGTTCGACTACATTTTCAACATGGTGCGTGTGCGGGAACATATCCACGGGCTGTACGGCCAGCACCTTGTACGCCGTACACAACTGCGTGAGATCGCGGGCTTGCGTGGCTGGATTGCAGCTGATATAGACTATCCGTTCGGGCCTGATTTTGAGCAACTGCTCCACTACCTTCTGGTGCATGCCGGCACGCGGCGGGTCGGTAATCACGATGTCGGGGCGGCCGTGCTGCGCGATGAACTCTTCGGTGAAGACCTTGGCCATGTCGCCCACACAGAACTCGGTGTTGGTGATGCCGTTGAGCTTCGAGTTGCTGATGGCATCCTGGATGGCGGCGTCAACATATTCTATACCAACGACTTTCTTGGCGTGGCGGGCCACAAAGTTGGCAATGGTGCCCGTGCCAGTGTAAAGGTCATACACTACTTTGTCGGGCGTGAGCTGGGCAAAGTCGCGGGCGGTGCTGTAGAGCTTGTAGGCCTGGGGACTGTTGGTCTGGTAGAACGACACCGGCCCGATGTTGAACTTCAAGTCCTCCATCTGTTCGGTAATGTATGCCTTGCCTTTGTAAAGCTCTACGGTCAAGTCGGTTACAGCATCATTGAGCTTCGTGTTGATGGCGTATTGCAACGAGGTGATTTCGGGGAAACGCTCTGCCAGAAAATCGAGCAGTGCCTTCACCTCGGCGTTAAAGTCGGTGACAATCAGAATAACCATCAGCTCGCCCGTGCTGGTGTTGCGGATAATCAGGTTGCGCAGCAGCCCTTCGTGGTCGCGGATGTTATAAAACGGCAAATTGTGTTCCATCGCATACTGCTTGATGGCGGTGCGGATGGCGTTGCTGGGGTCGGCCTGCAGGTAGCAATGCTTGATATCCAGCACTTTATCGAATTTGCCAGGAATGTGGAATCCCAAGCCGCGGGTGTCGAAGTCGGGCTCTTCGCGGTGGGCCATGTCCTCCTCGTCCAGCCAGCGCAGGTTGGAGAAGGTGAACTCCAGCTTATTGCGGTAGTAGCTTTGCTGGTCAGAAGCCAAGATGGGGCGCACCTCGGGATAGTCAAACTTGCCCAGATGACGGAAGTTGTCGTCCACTTGTTTTTGCTTGTAATAGAGTTGCTTATCGTATTGCAGGCTCTGCCATTTGCAGCCGCCGCAGAGGCCGAAATGGGGGCACATCGGCTCCACTCGGTAGGGCGAGGTCTGCTTGAAGGCGGTGATGCGCGCTTCGGCATAGCCGCGCTTCTTCTTGAAAACCAGCACATCGACCACATCGCCAGGGACGGCGTAGGGTACAAAGACAATCATTCCGTTGTGGCGACCGACAGCCTTGCCTTCGGCGCCAGCGTCTGTAATTTCCAGGTTTTCAATGGTATAGTATTGCATGGCAAGTTATTTTACTTGTAAAATCCCATTTCGTCAATATGTTTGTCCACCGCTGGCGGCAACATGTATTGCACGCGCTTGCCCGCCTTGATGCTGTTGCGAATCATGGTGGCCGAAATGTCTATGTAGGGAGCTTTGACCAGATGGATGTCGCCGGGCAAATCGCTCGTGAGCGTATCGTGTCCCGCGCGCGGATAGACATAGATGGGGTAGTGTTCCAAAATGAACTCGGCATTCTTCCATTTGGTGATGTTCTCCAAATTGTCTTCGCCCATGATGATGCAAAATTGCTTTTTGGGGTACATCTCCTCCAACTTGAGCAGTGTGTGCACCGTGTAGGAGGGGCAGGGGAGGTGCATCTCCACATCGCTCACGCGAAAACGCGGGTCGTCCTCCACCGCCAAGTTGACCATGTACAGCCGATGGTGCGCGTCGAGCAGATTCTCCTTTTTCTTGAACGGGTTGTTGGGCGATACAACAAACCACACCTCTTTCAAGTCGCTATTCTCAGCCATGTACTCGGCAATAATCAGATGGCCGATATGGATGGGATTGAAAGAACCGAAAAAGAGACCTATCTTGTTCATTTTCTTATTGTTGTAAGAAATCTTGAATGAGCTTCACGGTTTCCTGCTGCGCAACTTGCAGGTCATCGTTGACCACCACCTTGTCGAACTGGTTCTCGAAAGAGAGCTCGTAGTCGGCCTTGGCAATGCGCTTGGCGAGCGACTCGGGTGTTTCGGTGCCACGGCCGGCCAGACGTTGCGCCAGCACTTCGGGTGACGGCGGCTTGATGAATATCGACAAAGCCTGATCGCCGTAGTATTTCTTGATGTTGATGCCGCCGAGCACGTCCACGTCAAAAAGCACGTGGTGGCCTGTGGCCCAAATGCGCTCAATCTCCGACTTCAGCGTGCCGTAGTACTGGTTGACATAAACCTCCTGCCATTCCAGAAATTCGCCCGCCTCGAGCTTGGCCTTGAACTCCTCAACAGAGTAGAAGTAGTAGTCTTTCTTGTCCACCTCACCCGGGCGCATAGGGCGACTGGTAACCGAGATGGAGAAGGCTAACTTCAGGTCTTGCTGCAGTAAATACTTGACAATGGATGTTTTACCTGCGCCAGAAGGGGCGGAGATAATAATTAATTTATGGTTGGCAGTGTGGTCCACGGTGTTTTGTTTTTCTTAATTTGCAAAAGTACATAAAAATCAGAATTCAGAATTCAAAATTCAGAATTCATATTCAATTCACAATTCACAATTCAATTTATCTATAACTCGATAATTCTATAATTCTATAATTCTTAACTCAACAATTAAACAATTAAACACTTCAACAACATCTTAGCTTCTTAGTTCCTTAACATCTTAACTTCTTAACTCCTCACTTCTCACTTCTCACTCCTCACTTCACAACTTTTTCTCCCTCCTCCTTTCTCACTTTTCACAAAAATTGTATCTTTGCATAAAATTATTCTCACCATGATTCTTTGGGCCATTTTGGATTTCTTTAAGGACATAAGTTGGACGGATGTTATTGACCTTCTTTTGGTTGGTATTCTATTCTTCGAGTTGTACCGTTATTTGAAAGGTACGGCCGCCATGCGCGTGGTTTGGCTGGTGGTCGGCGTTTTTCTTGTCTGGAAACTGGCCATTTTTTTGCATCTGACTTTGCTCTCGGCGGTCATCAGCAAGGTGGTCAATATCGGTCTTATTGCGCTTATTGTCATCTTCCAGCCCGAAGTGCGTAAGTTTATGCTCTATATTGGTAACCGAAAGTTTATCAAGATTATAGGTGGTAAAGTTCATAAACGCTTCAACCAGAAGGATTACAACGAGGAGATCAACTCCATCGTGCGTGCCTGCCGTCGCATGTCGAACTCGAAAACCGGCGCCCTGATTATCTTGGTCCGCGAGACGCCCATGCAGGACGTGATCGAAACGGGAGAGAAACTTGATGCGCTGGTATCGCGCGACCTTCTTGAGAATATCTTCTTCAAAAACAGTCCGTTGCACGATGGCGGTGTGATTATCAAGGATAACCGCATTGTGGCCGCCCGTTGCATCCTGCCCGTGTCCAAACGTGAGGACTTGCCCACTGACCTTGGTCTGCGCCACCGCTCGGCTATCGGTGTCACCAGCATGACCGACGCCATCGCCATTGTCGTGTCGGAACAGACTGGCCAAATTTCACTTTGCAAAGAAGGCAACATCATCCGCGACCTTTCGCCGCTGGTGCTTGAACAGATGTTGAAAGAAGAATTGAATGCGCCACAAATAGCTGAAACCGCCAAGCATTAGCGGTAGCGAACCTGGTCCTTTACAATAAAAGCACCTGGATAGTTTCTTTTGATGACAGTCAAATCGCGGGCTGCGTCAATCTTTTCGCGGTAATCGCCCACGCGCACCCTGAAGTTGGGCTCGTGGTAGGAGATGTAAACCGGCATGTCGGGGTTGTTTTCGGCAAACTCATCCATTGCCGCCTGTGCGTTCTTGCGTGAGTTGGTGCCCGACAAAGAGATGATCTGTATGCGGTAGCCCTCTACTGCGTTGATTTTGTTCCACGCTGCCGTGTGCGCCTGCTCGATGAGGCCAACCTTAGGATCGGCATCGTAACGCACGTTATGCTGCGCCAACGCGGGAACCGCGCAGAGAAGAGTTAATACTAACAGTGAAAAGATTCTTTTCATCATCGGTTGGTTTGGTGGTGCAAAGATACGAAACAATTTATAATTTATAATTGACAATGAATAATTGATATTTATCATGTAGGGATATGCCACTTTTTTGAAACAAAAAAATGCTTTTGCCGTAAAGAGATACAATTATTTGTATATTTGCAAACTTCAAATAAAACACACAAATGGCCTTATTTTCAATATTTACGAAAGAAATTGCAATAGATTTGGGCACCGCCAACACTGTCATTCTGCTTAATGATAAAGTGGTGGTTGACGAGCCTTCCATCATCGCTTTCAATGTGGTTAGTCAGCGTATCGAAGCCGTGGGTAAGAAAGCTGAAATGATGCATGGTAAAACCCATAAGAATATTCAGACCATCCGCCCGTTGAAGGATGGTGTGATTGCCGACTTCAAATCTACAGAGGCGATGTTGCGCGAGTTCATTAAGATGACGGGCATCAAAGGGTATCTCTTTCCTCCCGCATTGAAAATGGTCATCTGCATCCCGTCGGGTATTACCGATGTGGAAGAGAGTGCTGTGCGTAACTCGGCCGAACAGGCTGGCGCTAAGGAGGTTCGCTTGATTCACGAACCTATGGCCGCCGCTATCGGTAGTGGTATCGACGTGCTCGACCCGAATGGTAACATGATTATCGATATAGGCGGTGGTACAAGCGAAATCGCCGTTGTGTCGCTGGGTGGTATTGCCAATAGCAAGTCCATCAAGACCGCCGGTGATGAGTTCAACCAGGACATCATCGACTACATGCGTCGTCGTCATAATATCGCCATTGGTGAACCTACCGCCGAGAAGATCAAAATTATGGTGGGTGCAGCCATCTCCGACCTCGACAACCCGCCTGAAGATTATGAGTTCCAAGGTCGTGACTTGGTGAAAGGTATTCCTACCGCCGTCAAAGTTAACTATTGCGAGATTGCCGACGCCCTCGAGGGTTCTGTTTCCAAAATCGAAACTGCCGTTATCAACGCTTTGGAGGAAACTGCTCCTGAGTTGTCGTCCGATATCTATAAGAACGGTATCTACCTCGCCGGTGGTGGCGCCTTGCTGCGTGGCCTCGACAAACGTATCTCCAAACGCACCCAACTGAAAGTTCATGTGGTGGATGACCCGTTGAAGGCTGTGGCTCGCGGTACTGGTATCGCCCTTAAGAATTTCGACAAATTCCCGTTCCTTATCCGATAAGGAATTCGTGCCTTTCTTTTTCCTATATTTGCAAAAAATTATTGCAATGGGAAAACTATCTCCTGATTTATCTAAAAAAGCTATCGACATTCTGAGCAAGAACACTGATAGCAAACTGATTACACATCTCAACGCCTGCGTTCATTGCGGTTTGTGCGGCACCAGCTGCCTCTTTTACAAGAAAATGCAGGATCCGAATTTTATTCCTGGCAAGAAAGTCGATTTGGTGGCTTCTATCTACCGCAAGTATTGTACGTTCACGGGGAAGGTGGCTCCGCATTTGGCCAACGCCCGCGAGCTGACCGACGAGTTGGTAGAGGAGATGGTGGATTCGCTCTATGGCGCCTGCTCTATGTGCGGTCGCTGCGTGAAACATTGCTCCATCGGTGTGGACATTCCCTTTGTGGTGCGTACGGGCCGCCGTATGCTCGCTGCCATGGGCTATGTGCCCGCCACGCTCCAATCGACTGTCGATGCTGCCATCAATACCGGTAACAATATGGGCATTGCCGAGGATGAGTTTATAGATACGGTGCAATGGATGGAAGAGGATCTGCAAGACGAGGTGGGCGACGAGAAAGCTTGCATTCCACTCAATCAGGAAGGCCGCGATATGCTCTACACCGTCAATCCCCGCGAACCTAAGTTCTTCCCCTTGTCAATAGCCGCTGCAGCCAAGATTTTCTACGCCGCTGGCGAAAGCTGGACGCTTTCGTCAAAGATGTACGATGTGACCAACTATGGCTATTTCTCGGGCAACGATGCCGAGGCAACGGCTATTGCCCAGCGCATGTTCGACGAAGTGCATAAGTTGGGCTGCAAAACCCTCATTTTAGGCGAGTGTGGCCACGGTGCACGTGCGCTGCGTTGGGAATCGCCCAATTACCTAAAGGAGAAACCCGACTTCAAGATGATTACCATCGTGGAGTTGATTGAACAATATATCAAGTCGGGCAGAATCAAACTCGACAAGACCTTAAATACCAAGAAATACACTATCCACGACCCGTGCAATCTCGTGCGCAATGGTGGTCTCTACAATTCATTACGATTTGTGATTAAAGAAGCCGTGCCCGAACTGATTGAGATGGACCCGTATGGCAGCGATAATTTCTGCTGTGGTGGTGGTGGTGGCCTGCTCGCCATGAGCGAGTTTAACGACCGCCGTCTGAAAGTAGGGGAGATCAAGGCCGATCAGATTCGCGCAACGGGCGCCAATGTGGTTATCTCGCCGTGTCACAACTGTGTAGACCAGCTGATACAAATAAACCACACCTATCAACTAGGTGTGGAAATTAAGTCGGTGGCCGAAATTGTGGCCGATGCCTTGGTATTGGGATAATCTATCCTTACAGACTATTTCTCCAAATTCTTGGCTATGCCTTCGGCAATGGCCATGAATTCCTCTTTGGTGAGCTCAACTCTGGGATTCTGGAAGTTGAGGTCCCCAATATGGCTGATGGGTACGAGATGAATGTGCGTATGAGGCACTTCCAAGCCGACAACAGCCACTCCAATACGCTCACAAGGAACCGTCTTTTTGATGGCCTTGGCAATCTTCTTGGCGTAAAGGGTCATGGCAGCCAACGTATCATCGTCAATATCAAAGATATAGTCAATTTGCTGCTTGGGAACAACCAAAGTGTGACCTTTAGCCAGAGGAGAGATGTCCAGAAAAGCGATGAATTGCTCGTTCTCATCGATTTTGTAGCAGGGTATTTCACCCTTGATAATCTTTGTGAATATAGTTTCCATGATATTATTCTCTAGTTATGCTCAAAATTTGAAATTCCATGACGCCAGCGGGAGCCTGTACCGAAACGATGTCGCCTACTTTGTTGCCCAGCAAGCCTTTGGCGATGGGTGAGGTGACAGAAATCTTGCCTGCCTTGAGGTCCGATTCCGATTCGGGCACCAAAGTGTAGGTCATCTCGGCTTTGTTCTTCATGTTCTTAATCTTGACCGTTGAGTAGATGAGCACTTTGGATTTGTCGAGTTTGGAGTCGTCCAAAATTCTGGCATTGGCTATGAGGTTACGCAGTTTGGCAATCTTGAGTTCCAGATGTCCTTGCGCCTCCTTGGCAGCGTCGTATTCTGCATTTTCCGATAAGTCGCCCTTGTCTCTTGCTTCTGCAATCATGGCCGAAATCTTCGGTCTTTCAACGGATTCAAGTTGTACCAGTTCTTCTTTCAATGCGGCTAAACCGGCTTCTGTGTAATACTTAATTTCATTCATCACTAGTCTGTTTTTATGATTAATGGCTGACTCGAAAGTCAATTTTTGTGTTCGTATTTATAAAACTAAAAGAGGCTTGAGAAAGCCTCCTTAGTTTGTGTATAATAAAAAAGGATAGCTGATTATTACATTTCAAATTTGAGTCCGATGTAGTGATTACCTTTCCACTTGTTGGTGAATCTGTAAGCGTAATCTAACAGCAGACGGGTGTTCTTAATTGGAATGGCAAAGGTTACACCAGCTGAAGGACCTGTGTACCAGGTGGTGCAGGTGCTCTCTTTCCACATGCCGCCTTCAATGGCGTAGCCAGCACGGATCATGAAGAATTTGCGGAAACCGTACTCAATACCGAAAGCGAAGATGTCGCGTGAGAAGGAGTTGGCGGTGAATGAACCTGCCAGTGTGATTCTGTGTTCGGCATCGTCTCTGGTCAGACCTTCGTCGATACGGTCATCCTTCGACATGTTCTTGTATTCGCCAGTCCAAATGAGGAAGTCGTACGATAAGCCGATGGTCAGTAATGAAGGAAGCTCATATTCGGCCGAGCGTTGCTCAAGGGTCAGCTCATGCGAAGTGTTGTTAACCACACCTCTGACTGACAAACCGTCGCCCTTGTAGCTCATAGGCAGACCGATATTCTTCATGGTCAAACCAATCTTGAAGTTTTCGTATGCACCTGAAAGGTATTGAACACCAGCGTCAATAGCCACACCCGTTGCACGGCAGTCGGAAGAACCGGTTTCGGTGACAATCTTGATGGATACACCGCCGTGGATGAAGTTGTTGAACGATTTGGCATAATGGATACCGATATAGTTCAGAGAAGGAGAGAAGGTACCCATGTTTCCTTCGGGCTGGTCGGTGGTCGTGATTGGAATATCACCGAATTTCATAATGAAGGCTGATACGCCCAGCACGCCAAAGTCTTTCAGACGGCGACCAGTCTCTTTGTCCTTTGAGAACAAGGCCTGGCTCAAACCGAAAGTGTTGATGGCGATGCCAGCACCCGAACCTGCCAGATATTGAACTCGTGAGAAGCCCACTTGTGTTCTATTGGTGAAGGCCATACCCGCAACATTGGAGTGAATGGCTTCAAGGCCGCGTATTTCGGCAACGCCAGCCGTACCCCAACCATTGGATCTAGCCCACGGGTCTATCAATAAATGTTGTGCACCTGCCTGGCCCGAACGGTCCTTGTTACCTGCATAAACACCGGCTGACATGGCTGTAAACAGACCAACCAGAGTACAGATGATTAAAACTCTAAAACTTTTATTCATAGTGTTTCCTTTTTTATAATTCACGAATCAATTTTAAAATGCATTCAAGTCGGTGGGTCTCATTGCAGCGAAGAATTTCAAAGTTCTTTCGCCTACGCCAGGCACTGCAACATGAATGATATACATACCGCTGGAGATAGGTATATTGGCGCTGTTCTTCAAATCCCAATTTACATAAGTTGTACCTTCATCACCCTTGGTAAGCTTTCTGATAAGCGTACCGCTTACGGTGAAGATGGAGATGGTACAATTCTTGGGCAGGTTGACAATCTTAATGTAGTTCTCCAATGCCGTCGATTCGTAGGTTGAGAATCCGTAGTACGGGTTGGGAACGATGTTAATCATGTCTAATGCGTTTTCAGCTCTTTCTTGTTTGTTGTTCTCCACAGCAATGTTGCGTGTAGTGAAGCTGAATCTTGGGAAGTTGTTGTTCTCAACAGCGTAAGCTGTCGGTTCAGCACCCCATTTTGAGGAGTATCTCAGATAAGGTCTGGTCACTCTGATCTTGATGGTGGCTTCATTGCTCAACCATTTGTCTTCTTTCAGTCTAACAGGCATTGCAATGCTCGTCCACATGACGTTGTTGAACAATTGCATCTTCAGTCTTCTGGGACCAGCACCGTCCTGACCAACAAAGCTGTTGAACTTGTTCATCAACCATGCGCATTCGTCGTATGCACCGCAGTCGAATGAATTGTCGCTCGTACGCTTTGTGATAGTGCTCATTCTGTAGTATTGTGAATTGGTGTTACCCGTGCTTCCGCATACATATACGTAGTGTTTTCCACCCCATACAGGAATAGGTTTTCTAATCTGTGTGTTCGGAATCTCTTCATAGACGAATTGTCCTTCTTCATCCAGCAGGTACTCAGCGCTGGTGGGGTTGAAGAGCATGTCGGCACCGTTGTTTGCCGGGTCGGCTGAGTTTTCAGAGAACATGATGTTCAAACGTTCACCAGTTTCTACGTTGATAGCGTAGCCGGGGAACCAACCCATACCGTTACCAGTACCGTCGGGTTTGCCGTCCTTGCCTACAGAAGGAGATTTTCTGGGTTCATGTCTTAAGGCACCGCCAACAGATTGTGAAGGATCATCGCAAGCTTCCAGTACGATGGCACGTGTCCATAAGTCTTTGTTAGGTGTCAGCACGATATCAACTGAATAGAGGTTGGTCATGGTCTGGTTGAAACCAGGTGTGTAGAGTGCTGATGCCAGCAAGGTAAAGTCGTAGTAAGCAGGTGAAGGTTCTGCTGTTACACCATCGTGAGCGATGTACTTGGCTTGAGGACCTCCATCATAAGCCGATGCAAGAACGTAGGGAGCCCACGTACCGTTGATCAGCATTTCAAACTGACCTGACGGGTCTTTCCATGCACGGGTGGTCCAGCCTGAGGGGTTCAAGTCGGTATTCTTAACGGGGTAGAAGTAGTCTTCTGTACGCCATTGTGAGAATTCATCCTTAACACCCTTGCCGTCGCTGCTTACCGATTCCCAAGCACCGGCAGTCTGTTGTCCCGATCTGATCCAGTTGGCTGCATTGTCACCTTCCACATCGTGAATACCCGACAGCCATCGATCTTCACCTGAATAAGTGATGGATGAGGTAATAGCGTTCACTTGAGAATATCTCATCTGGTTGGTAAAGGTCATGCCGCCTTGGAAATTGTTGATCCAGTTGGCAATTTCAGTTTGGTTAATTACGAATGGAGCATCTTTAATGTTGATGCTGATACCATAGTCAAACAGGATCTGCTCGTTGATGTCGTTGATGGTTACGCCGCTGTCAGCTGTGATAGTCTCAACAACTGAACCGAATTCGTCGAGAACATCCAATACCCAGATGGCAGAGTCGGTTACCTCTTCTGCGCTCTCGTCGGTATTTTGGATCTTAAGAACGAAGTCGTAAGGTTTAACCTTTAACGGGTCAACAACGCGAACGTCGATAGGACCAGCGTTCTTTTCATATTCTACAGCGTCAACTTTCCAGGGAGCACCCTTCATGATCTCATCGCGGGTGGCTTTGGTCAACTCAAGAGCGAAACCGCCGTTGCCCTGACCTTCCAGTCTGGTGATTTGAGGTTGTGTGCCGTATTGGGCGTTGAGTTGGGTACCACCATATTGAGGTTGTACGTTGTGAGGAATACCCGAGTAGCTCTGGATGTTCTTACGACCGGCCAGATAAACGGTTTTTTGTCCGTACAAGCCGTCATCTTCAGGTTCTACAGAGTATTTCTCATATTCATTGTAAGCGTAAGCGAGAGCCATGAAATAATAGGTCTTGTGGTTAACCAAACGGCTGGCTGTGCTTGCAAATTTGTCTTCGGTAACTTGAATTGAGTGGAAGATACCCTTGTTGGCACCATTAACCATCTCAGTAGCTACAGATGTTCCCAAAGCGTCATCGTAAATCCAGTTGATCAACTGGCCGATAGCAGAACCATCTTTTCTGTAGTTCTCAATATCGCATTGGGCAATCAATTGAGCTTTGTCGGGGTCGTCCAAGTCGGTTACGCTGACTTCACTGTTGGCCAATTGATAAATCTGATAACCTTCAAATCTGTAAATTCTATCGTATTCAATGAATTCAGTAGTGGTGTTGTATTTCTGTGTGTAAATAGTGGTGTCTTTGCCACCATCCAAGGTCACTTGGATAGAGTCGGTAACAACGGTGGTTACTTCTCTGCTTCTGCCTTCGGGAATAGTTTGGTCTCTTTCGGCATATTGTTCGTTGAAGTTGTTGCTCATTTCATCATTCGAGAGCATCAGAATCAACTCTTGGTCAAGTTCACGGATGGTAATGTCGGGAGCGTCAGGACCGTCCAATACTTTGAAGCAGTTTTCGAACAGTGACTGGCACTGGTCGTCAGCAATCTTCAGGAGGTTTACAGAAGCCAAACGACCACCAGCTGTGGCGCGAGCCCACGGAATACCTACGGTAATGTAGTTAACAGCACCAGGTTCCAAGGTGAAGGGTCCTGCAGACTGCATGAAACGACGGTCGTTAGGAGCATTACCTACGGCCACCTCGGTCCATCCTTCGCCACCGGTAAAGGCGATACCAGGATCAACACCTGCGGTACCCCAGTTACACGGGTCGGTCAAGCCGGGGAACATAAAGTCGCAGTCGGGACCGGAAGCACCATTTGATTGGTGAGCGTTGGCACCATATTTCATTTTTGTACCGTCTCTCCAGATACCTTGCAGCATGTAGTAGTATTGGTATGCCACTTCGGGGTCACCAGTTACGGAACGGTCGTTGTTGTGATATACGAAACGTCTCATACCGAAACGCTCGTTGTCGACGATGTCATCACCGAAGTTTACACCGTTGATGGCCATCTGGTCTAATTCATAGTCGCTCTTCAAGAAACGGTCGCAATAACCAACTTCTTTAGCTGAGTCTTTGTAGAATTTGGGGTTGTCACGACCATCCTTATCCATGTAAGGACCTTGGAAGAAGTCAACACCTACTGCAGGAGGTTGTGAGCCGTAGTGGTGAGTTTGACCGCTACCATCGACTTCATAACCGTTGTAGCAGTAACCCAAACCTCTGGCAACGTCGCAACCTACATAGTCGTCGTGTGAGTAACCCAAGTCGGGGTCAACCCATTGTGAGAAGTAGGTGTTGGTCAAGGTATAGGTCGAACGGTTGATGATTTCGTAAGAGTAGAAAGTCATGTTGTTGATGTGGTCGTTGGTCGTGAAGGCGAAAGCCTGGCCACGGATTTCCAAACCGATGGGTTCACCTTTTGATTCGGTGTGGTTACCACCTTTATCATTGAAGATCCAGAACAAGGTTTCGTCACCTTTCAAAACGTGGTCGGCATACACCATGTTATTGGTCTTCACAGGCAGAGAAGCCTGAGCGGGTGAGTTCATCCACAATTCC
>JAEERB010000256.1 GCA_016285615.1 Bacteroidales bacterium | reverse complement strand
AATTGAAACCACTATCCGACAAGTGATTGACAAGGCTTTGGTTTCTGAAAAAGTGATTGACCTTTTCGACGCGGCAGGTATCAAGAAGCCCGACATTTCCATTCTTTCGGAGGAATTCTTGATGGAATTGAAAGACATGGAACACAAAAACATCGCTTTGGAAGTTTTGCGAAAGTTACTGGAAGGCGAAATCAAGACGCGTTCCAAGTTCAATGTGGTGGAGGGCCGTACATTGATGGAGATGCTAGACAGTTCTATTACCCGTTATCATAACAAAATTATCACCGCAGCTGAAGTCATTGATGAGTTGATTAAACTCAGCAAGACTATTGTGGAGAAGGATCAAGAAGCAGACGTCATGGGATTGACCACCTACGAATACGCCTTCTATTCCGCTGTCGCTGATAATGAAAGTGCGAAAGAGCTGATGGGCAAGGACAAACTCCGGGAATTAGCCGTCGTGTTGACCGAAACCATCCGCAAAAATGCCTCCATAGACTGGACTATCAAAGAAAATGTACGAGCCAAGATGAAAGTAGCGGTGAAACGTCTGCTGCGCAAGTATGGTTATCCGCCAGATATGCAGAAGTTGGCTACAGAAACTGTTTTGAAACAAGCGGAGATGATTGCGGAAGAGATAACCAATGGATTGAATTATTCCGACAAATAACCATGCAACATCCCGCGACCTACATCACGAAGAAGCTCCATTTCAACCGCACCACCGATTTTTGTTTGGAGAATGCTTGACCGCAAGATCATACATGTGGATATGGACGCTTTCTTCGCCTCGGTGGAGATACGCGACAACCCGGCGCTGAAGGGCCAGCCGCTCATCATCGGAGCTCTGCCCCACGAGCGCGGCGTGGTGGCCACATGCAGCTACGAGGCGCGCAAGTTCGGCGTACACTCGGCGATGAACATTAAAGAGGCCTACCGCCGCTGCCCGCAAGGTATCTTCATGCACCCCAACATCGACAAGTACAAGGCTGTGTCGCAGCAACTCAACGGCATCTGGGACACCTATGCAACCATGAGTCAGCGCATCTCGCTCGACGAGGCCTACCTTGATGTCACCGAGCAGGCCATCGACTGGGAAGGGGCGCGACGAATCGCCCATCTTATCAAGCAGCGCACGCTAAACGAGGTAGGGCTCACCTGTTCGGTGGGTGTGGCCTATTGCAAGACGGCTGCCAAGATAGCCAGCGAGGAGAAGAAACCCGACGGTTACTTTGAAATCCCCACCGCCGAGGATTTCGTCAACCTCATCCTCGACCGCGATGTCGGCGTGCTCTACACCGTCGGTGCCCAGACCGCCAAGAAGCTGCATGACATCGGTATCCAAACTGTGCGCGACCTGCGGCAACGCCCTGACGAAGTCATCGTCATGCTCGGAAAACACGGCCGCTGGCTGGTGCAGGTGGCCAATGGCGAGGACGACCGTCCCGTGAAGCCTTACCGCCCCGAAGAGGCCAAAAGCATCGGTCGCGAGGTGACCTTTCAGGAAAACGTTTACAATTACTTGTTACTGAAGGATGTGTTGCTGCTCCTCGCCCTCTGCGTCGAACACCGCGCCGGACGCTACAATCTGCGCGGCAAGGGTGTCACGCTCAAGCTCACCTACACCAACATGCAGTCCATCAGTCGCTCGCGAACATTGACCTTTGCCACGTCATCGGCCGTCACCATCTACCGCGAGGCCTCGTCGTTGCTCGACGGTGTGCGCTGGGATCCGGCACGTCTCATCGGCGTGAGCATCTACAATCTCTCCGACCACGATGAAGGGCAAACCATCATGCACGAATTACTTGAGGATCAGCCACAACAGCAAACCGAGCGGCAACGTCTGCTCGACGCTCTGCAGCAGCGCTATGGCCTCGACTTTGCCGGTCATCTGCAACAGATTTTCCATACGGACACTCTCCACAAGACCATCGAATACATGCGCCGCCATTTCCGCCCGTAACACAGGAGGGAATCCCAAAAAGGTATTGAAAAAAAACGTACCTTTGCATTCCCAAACCGACTAATGTAACTGGTTAGACAACAGTATGATCGGTTTGGAATAATGCACCGTCGGCAAGAACATCTTCATTGGCGGCGTGCCCGCGAAAATCATCAAAACCATCGAGAACGACCTTTGATCAATAAAAACGCGAACGATATTAATATCTTTGAGAAATTGAAAAACCGTAAATTTATAGGAACACTGGCAGGCATCGCCGCCGCCGTATGCTATGGCACAAATCCGTTAGGTGCCTTGAAGTTGTATGCCACCGGAATGCAGACCAACAGCGTTCTGTTCTATCGTTTCGGGCTGGCCTGGGTGATCATCGCCATCGTGATGCTTTTCCGCAAAGAGAATTTCAAGGTGACAAGGCAGGAGTTTCGGGTGCT
>JAEERB010000065.1 GCA_016285615.1 Bacteroidales bacterium | reverse complement strand
CGAAAAGCAGCATCAGACAGGCCTCAAATTCTTGCACAACCTGCCGAACTTTGCCTTTTACGAAACTTTGCAAGAGGTCATGCAACAACATGGGCACGACTTGTCAAAGGCCATTGCAGCAGAGGATTACCACACTGTCATTCATTACCTTTTGGATGAAGAGGGCCTCGGCTACGGCCACAAGCCTAAAGGAGCATTGCTCTTTCACCGTTACGAGAACGGGCATCCTCACACGCCCATTGAGGAGCACCTGATTGAAGCGGCAGAGTACGCTTACAATAACGACCGCCACTGTCCGCTGCACTTCACCGTATCACCGCAGCACAAGCCTCTATTCGAACAGATTGCGGCCGCCGTGAAAGACGAATACGAAGAGAAATACAACGTTAAGTACGACATCTCCTACTCTATCCAAGAGCCCTCTACCGACACACTGGCCGCCACAATGGACAACCAGCCCTATCGCGATGCGAGCGGCAAACTGCTGTTCCGCCCCGGAGGACATGGTGCCCTGATACACAACCTGAATCAACTTGACGGCGACATTATCTTTATTAAAAACATTGACAATGTCACCACTGAGGACAAGTTGGCACCGACCATTGAATACAAGAAGATTCTGGCAGCCTATCTGATGGAAACTGTCAGCCGTTGCCACCGCTACTTGCACCAATACGAGCACAGCGGCGGTCATAATCCCGCCTTGGAAACGGCCATTATGGTTTTTGCACGCGACTGGTTGCACATTCCCATTGAACGCACAGAAGATATTCCCGCCCTCTTAAACCGCCCCATCCGCATCTGCGGCATGGTGCCCAACCAAGGAGCCCCTGGTGGCGGACCATTCTGGGTGGAAGACGACGACGGACACGCTTCGCTACAGATTGTAGAAAGCTCTCAGATAGACCACAATAACACACAGCAGCAAACCATTGCCGACAGTGCCACGCACTTCAACCCCGTGGATTTGGTGTGCAACATCCGCGACTACCACGGCAACAAGTTCGACCTGACCCGCTTTGTAGACCCCAAGACCGGCTTCATCGCTTTGAAAACCGATGGCGACCGCCAACTCAAGGCTATGGAGTTGCCAGGCCTTTGGAACGGCGCCATGGCTCACTGGATTACCCTGTTTATCGAAGTTCCTTACACCACTTTCAACCCTGCCAAAACCGTATTTGACCTCTTAAACCGCTAAAAGGACTATGAATCCATTCGTACTCAAAGGAGCGCAACAACAACTAGTAGAACTACTTAAAGGGAAAGGCATTACCGACGAAAATGTCCTTTCTGCCTTTGGCAAGGTGGAACGACACCGTTTCATAGAATCGTTTTTATGGGACAAGGCCTACAAAGATCTGGCGCTGCCCATCTATTGCAAACAGACCATCTCACAACCCAGCACAGTGGCTTTCCAGTCGCAACTGCTGGAAGTGAGCAAGGGACACAAAATCTTGGAGATAGGCACTGGCTCAGGTTTCCAAGCCGCCATTCTCAGCGCGATGGGTGCCAAAGTCTATTCGGTAGAACGCCAATTGGAGCTCTACCAGAAAACAAAAAAGCTGCTGGAAGAAGTTGATTACAGGATAGTTGTACAATATGGAGACGGCTTTCAGGGCTTACCACGCTACGCCCCTTTCGACAGGGTGATCGTCACCTGCGGAGCGCCCAATGTGCCCACTGCCCTGTTGCAACAGATGAAAGTCGGCGGCATCATGGTCATTCCCGTAGGCGAGGAGGTTCAGACGATGAAAAGAATCGTCAAGTTGGATGACACACACTACAAAATCACCAACTACGGCAATTTCACTTTTGTACCCATGTTGGAGGAAATCGTCAAAGGTCCTTCCCAACAATAAAAAAACGGCTATATTTGCCCCTAGTTTCAAACTTTCTTTATCAAACTGATAATTAATACATTACAAAACAATAAACCACAATATCATGCAACAGTTGATCGAATGCGTTCCCAATTTTAGTGAGGGAAGAAATTTAGAGCTTATACATCAGATTACCGATGAGATAGAAAAATCGGAGGGTGTCAATTTGCTGGATGTGGACCCCGGTTCCACCACCAACCGCACCGTAGTTACCTTCGTAGGCACACCCGATTGTGTGATTGAAGCCGCTTTCAAGGCCATCAAGAAGGCACAGGAGCTGATTGACATGCGCAACCATCATGGCGACCATCCCCGTTTTGGTGCCACCGATGTTTGTCCGCTGGTACCTGTAGCCAACATTACAATGGAAGAGACCGCCGAATACGCACGCAAGCTTGCCAAACGCGTAGGCGAAGAACTTCACATTCCCGTATACTGCTATGAATCAGCAGCATTTAAACCTGAAAGACGCAATCTGGCCAACTGCCGTCATGGTGAGTACGAAGCACTGAAAGAGCGTCTCTCTTCTGCAGAATGGAAGCCCGATTTCGGTCCCGCCTTTATGGACGAGAGCGTGGCCAAGAGCGGTGCCAGCGCCATCGGTGCTCGCGATTTTCTCATCGCCGTTAACTACAACCTCAACACCACTTCTACCCGCCGTGCCAACGCCATCGCCTTTGACGTCAGAGAGAAAGGTCGTCCCAAGAGAGAGGGCAACCCCATCGTCGGCAAGATTATCAAAGACGAAAACGGCGAACCTGTGATGATTCCCGGCACGCTGAAAGGCACCAAGGCCATCGGCTGGTACATCAAGGAATACGGCGTTGCTCAAGTATCGATGAACATCACCAACATATCGGCTACTCCACTGCACATCGCCTTTGAGGAAGTGTGCAACAAAGCCGCTGCCCGTGGCATCCGCGTGACGGGCACCGAGATTGTAGGCCTTATCCCCAAGAAAGTACTCATCGACGCAGGCAAATACTTCCTGCAAAAACAGCATCGCTCATTAGGTATTGACGAAAAAGAGCTTATCAAGATTGCTGTTAAATCCATGGGCTTAGACGACTTAAAGCCTTTCAATCCAGAAGAAAAAGTTATTGAATATCTGATCAATAGCACCAACACCAGCGAACGTCTTGTCGATATGACCTGTTTAGGCTTTGCTGATGAAACCGCATCTGAAAGTCCCGCTCCCGGCGGCGGCTCTATCTCTGCTTATATGGGTGCGTTAGGTGCTTCGTTGGGCACGATGGTCGCCAACCTCTCGTCGCACAAACCCGGCTGGGACGACCGTTGGGAAGAGTTCTCCAAGTGGGCAGAAAAGGGTCAGCAGCTGAAAGACGAGCTCATCTGGTTGGTTGACGAAGACACCAACGCCTTCAACAAAATCATGAACGCCTTCGGCCTGCCCAAGAGCAACGACGAAGAGAAGAAAGCCCGCAAGCAAGCCATTCAGGAGGCCACCAAATATGCTATTGAGGTGCCGTTCAAGACCGTGAAAAAATCATTTGAGGTCTTCGAAATTTGTCGCGCTATGATTGAAAGCGGCAATCCCAACTCTGTTACCGACGCTGGCGTTGGAGCACTCTGCGCCCGCGCTGCTGTCACCGGAGCCTACCTCAATGTCAAAATCAACGCCGCCTCGCTCGACGACAAAGAGTTTGCCAACAACATCGTGGCCCAAGCCGCCGACTATGTGGCCAAGGCCAATGCTATAGAAAAAGAGCTGCTGGCACAAGTCGAAGCTGTCATCGAAAAATAAAATCACTCATATCATAAACTCAAACCGGTCTTCCGAATGGAAGGCTGGTTTGTTTTCTGGCTGTTATGAAATGTAATTACCACACTCACAATACCTTCTGCGACGGCAAAGAACCCATCGAGGCGTTTGTCAAGAGAGCCTCTGAGTTGCATTTCGACCACTTGGGATTCTCTTCGCACGCTCCCGTCGATTTCGAGAACAGCTTTGCCATTGCCGAGAGCGACTTACCCGCCTATCTTCAGGAAATTGAGCACCAACAAGCCCTTCATCCTGAAATCCAACTTTTTGCCGCACTGGAGTGCGATTTTGTACCGGACATCACCCACCCGTTCGACTATTTCCGTAGCCATCACCATTTCGACTACCTCATTGGAGGTGTGCATTTGGTAAAACCACCCCACGGCAGCGACCTATGGTTCATTGACGGCAGCAAGCAAGAGATTTACGACAACGGACTGGCGCAGCTCTTCGACAATAACATCCGCAAGGCCGTAACAACCTTCTGGGAACAGACCTACGAGATGATAGAAACGCAGCATTTTGACATCATCGCCCACATGGACAAAATCAAGATGCACAACCGCGACCGCTTTTTCCACGAAGACGAACAGTGGTATCGCGTGCTGGTTGACCATGCCATTTCGCTCATCAAGAAGCACAATCTCATTGTTGAAATAAATTTGAGAGGGCTATACAAAAAACGCTGCAACACCTTCTACCCTTCACCTGCCATCATCCAACAGCTCGCCAAAGCAGATATTCCCGTTGTCATCAGCAGCGACGCACACAAAGCCGAAGAGCTGGAACTCTTTTACGATGAAGCCGTTACAGCAATCAAAGAAGCTGGCATCCATCAAATGGCCTGCCTCAAAAACGGCCAGTGGACCTCATACAGCGACTTCTAAAAACGCCACATTTCACACCCAAATTCGAGGAAAAATTATCCACAATTAATAACATCAGATTGTTAAGAAAAAAGCAAAATTTTCTTCCAGCAATCGTGTTATAATATTATTTTTGCATAGTTTGTACCGCACCTAAGGTACCGACTATTTTTTATTGCAAACCATTACAAACCAGGCATAATCTTTTTAATAACATGAGAGAAAAAATTAATTTCACACCGGATTACGGACAAAAAGCAGACACATCCATCATCAAGGTCATTGGCGTTGGTGGCGGAGGCGGCAACGCGGTTAAACACATGTACGAAGAAGGCATTGAAGGTGTCAACTTTTTGATTTGCAACACCGATCGTGGAGCGTTGGAGAGCAACCTGGTTCCCTCGCAATTGGTATTAGGCGACACCGGCTTGGGTGCTGGTGCCGATCCCAATAAGGCTCGTGAACTGGCATACGCCACCAAAGACAAACTGATAGATTTCATCGGCAAAGAGACCAAGATGCTGTTCATCACGGCAGGTATGGGCAAAGGCACCGGTACGGGTGCTGCTCCCGTGGTTGCCGAAATTGCCAAGGAGATGGGCATCCTTACCATTGCGGTAGTGACCTATCCCTTCAAATTCGAAGGCGAGCCCGTTGCCAGAAAAGCGGACTCCGGCATTGCCGAACTGCGCAAACATGTGGATTCGCTTATCGTGGTTAAAAACCAGAATATCATCAAATACTATAACGACGAAGATATGGATGCCGCTTTCGGCTATGCCGACGATGTGTTGAAAAACGCCGTCAAATGTATTGCCGAGCTCATCACCAAGAATGCTGAACAGAATGTGGACTTCAACGATGTCTGCACCATCATGAGAGAGAGCGGCGAGGCCATGCTCGGCTTGGCAGAGGCCAGCGGTGAAAACCGTGTGGACGAGGTAGTAAAGAATGCGCTCTCTTGTCCTCTGCTGCAAGAAGAACTTATCACCAGCGCCAAGAGCATGCTCTTCTTCGTCAACTACGGCAAGATTACCGTTTCGGAATTCGAAAAACTCACCGACAAGCTCGAAGAACTTCAAAATCAAGACTCCACTGTTATCTGGGGCCGCAAGAAAGACGAATCGTTGGGCGATGCCATCAAGTTGTCGGTTATTGTTACTCGTTACACGGGGCAGAAGGCACCTAAAAAAGAGATGCCTCCCCAAGATAGCAACGACAACACCGATGGACCCAAGAAGCCTTGGTGGGAAGAAGTTTGGGGACCCAATGACCAACAAAGTCAAGACACGGAAATTGTTGACATCGACAACATAAACAAGAACACCGACACCAACAAGAACGATGATCCGTTCGATTGGATTTCGCAGAACCAACAATCGCAGCCCACGGTAGCAGACACGCACACACAGCGCGTATCCACCGTGCAGCAACACCCTGTTGACATGCAACCCACCATGCCCTCCAAACCCGGTCAGCCGCAGATGATCAGCGACAATAACGACCCGCGTTTCGAGGACAACGAGCAGTTTAGAGAGCTCGTGCAGACGCCCGCCATCCTGCGCAGCCAAGCCAATGCAGGCATGACCGCCACCATGGTGTCGCAACGCAGTTTCAACTTCAATGCTGTAGAAGACGACCTGCACGATTTTCTCAGTTCAAACCCAGACTAATTAATCACTTTATTACCAACGACCATGTCAGAAAATCATCCGTCGCTCAATTTTATTGAGCAAATCATCGAGGAAGACCTCAAAAACGGCAAGAACAACGCGAAAGTACACACTCGTTTTCCTCCGGAGCCCAACGGATATCTGCATATCGGACACGCCAAATCCATCTGTCTGAATTTCGGTCTGGCTAAAAAATACAACGGCAAGTGCAATCTGCGCTTTGACGATACCAACCCCACCAAGGAAGATACCGAATACGTTGAGTCCATCAAGGAAGACATCCAATGGCTCGGCTTCCAGTGGGCAAACATCTTCTATGCTTCCGACTACTTCGAACAGTTGTACCAATGGGCCGAAAGACTGATTATGGAAGGCTTAGCCTATGTGGACGACTCAACACAAGAAGAGATTAGCAAAGGTCGTGGTGTACCCACCAAGCCTGGCACCGAGAGTCCTTACCGCAACCGCAGTGTAGAAGAGAACCTTGACCTCTTCCGCAGAATGCGCGCCGGCGAATTTCCTGACGGCAGCAAGGTGCTACGTGCCAAAATAGATATGACCTCGCCCAACATGCACATGCGTGACCCCATCATGTACCGCATCCTGCATGCTGAACATCATAAAACCGGCAATAAATGGTGCATCTATCCCATGTACGACTACGCACACGGACAGAGCGACTCTATTGAAGGTATCACCCACTCCATCTGCACTTTGGAGTTTGAAGTTCACAGACCACTATACGATTGGTTCTGCGAGACTTTAAAGATACATCACCCGCAACAGATTGAGTTTGCCCGCCTTAACCTGAGCTACACCATCATGAGCAAGCGCAAATTGATGCAATTAGTTCAAGAAAAACATGTTATGGGCTGGGACGACCCACGTATGCCTACCATCTCGGGCTTACGCCGAAGAGGCTATACCGCTGCTTCGATACGCAACTTTGCTGAGACTGTGGGCGTGGCCAAACGCGACAACATCATCGATGTTTCGCTGCTTGAGTTCTGTGCGCGCGAGGATTTGAACAAAGTAGCCCGCCGTACGATGGCGGTTTTGGATCCTGTGAAGCTGGTTATCGACAACTATCCCGAAGGCCAAATTGAAGAATTAGACGCCGTCAACAATCCCGAAAATCCCGATGAAGGAACCCGCAAAGTGCCTTTCGGCAAGGAGTTATGGATTGAGCGCGCCGACTTCATGGAGAACCCGCCCAAGAAATTCTTCCGTCTGACCGTAGGCGGCGAAGTTCGTTTGAAATACGCCTATATTATTAAATGTACCCATGTGGTGAAAGATGCCGAAGGTAACATCACTGAGATACACTGCGAATATTATCCCGAAACGCGTAGCGGTCTCTCAGAGAGCAACCGCAAAGTGAAAGGCACCATCCACTGGGTATCGGTTGAGCACGCCAAGAAAGCAGAAGTGCGCTTGTTCGACCGACTGTTCAATGTGCCCGACCCCGACGATTGCGAAGAAGGCCAGACTTTCATCGACCATATCAACCCCAATTCATTGGTTGTCATCGACGGCTACATCGAAGAGAATCTGAGCCTGAAAAATGCGGAGAAACACTATCAGTTCGAGCGTACCGGTTACTTCTGCCTCGACAAAGATTCGACAGAAGATCATCTGGTATTCAACAAAACTGTAAGTTTGAAAGCAAGTTACTAGAAACTACTCATTCCAAATACGCCAACTGGCATCGGCTTGGAGATACAACATTTCCAAGCCGTTTTTGGTTACGCACCCATGCAAGCACCCTTGACGTAAGAACTCAGTTTCAGCAGGCGCATAAATCAAATCATATAAAATATGGTTGGACGAAAGCAATTCATACGGAAACGGCAACTCGCCGCCCACGCCCTGCATACCAACTGGAGTGGCATTAATTATCAATTGATGCGACGAGAGAAGGTCGCTTGTCAGCTGAGAATAAGAGAGTTCATTATCGTTGCGTGGTGTGCGAGAAACGAAATGACAAGCGATGCCCATTTTCGACAAAGCAAACGCTACAGCCTTCGCTGCCCCACCCGTTCCTAACACCAACGTCGTGCGTACAGCGGACAAATCCAAAGCACGCAACGACTCCTTAAATCCAATATAATCTGTATTATAACCTTTCAAAGAGAAACCGCCATTCACATTTTGCACCTTTACCACATTCACAGAGCCAATTTGCTCGGCTTCAGGACTCAAATACTGCAAATACGGGATAACAGCCTGCTTATAAGGCAAAGTGACATTGAATCCAACCAAATTCGGATGCTGCCGCAACAATGCAGGCAATTCGTCAATGGATTGCAACGGAAATAACTGATAATCGGCCTCTTCTACACCTTCATTCCTAAACTTGTCCAGAAAATAGTCTCGCGACAAGGAGTGAGATAAAGGGTAACCGATTAAGCCGAAGAGATGCATAAAAACTGAAAATTGAAAACTGAAAACTGAAAGTTATAAAGTTAAGGAACTAAGGAGTTGAGAATTATCGAGTTTTAGTATCGCTAACAACTAAAAACTAATCTTGAATTTTGTCTTCTGAATTCTGAATTTCCTGTTCGGCGGGTTTGCGAAGACGGAGGGCAATGAATTCAAGGACAAACACCAAGGCCAGTCCGGCTACGAGGCAAACAATGGCACCTGCGATTTGCGGATCGCGACCAGTAAGCTCCGCAAAAACAGACGGTAGCACATTCTTTTCGGTTAGTGGCACCAAATCACCTGCGTGGTTGGTATAGGTTGACAAAGTAAATTTCCAAGGCCAGATCTTGTTGAGTGAGCCAACCATGAAGCCTGTCAGTGCAGCCAGTGTCACCATCTTGAAATGGGAGAACAAATAAGAAACCACATTGGCAAAAGTCACAATGCCGATGAGCGCACCAACAATGAAAATCAGAAGCACTGGAATATTGAACTCGGTTAACGATTTGAGAATGAAGAAATATTCACCCAACAACACGAGGATAAAACTACCTGAGATGCCTGGCAGAATCATGGCACAGATGGCGATGGCACCGCACAGGAAAATGTACCAGTACGAATCGGATGTGTTAAGCGGCTGATTTTCGGGGGACGTAAGGAAAAACGCCAGCACGAGGAATACCACAAACGAGAGGATGGTTTTCCAATTCCATTTCACGGGCTTGGCCACGAACCATGTCGATGCGACAATCAAGCCGAAGAAAAATGCCCACAACAAGATTGGCTGATGCACAAGGAGATAGGTCATCACTTTGGCAATACTCAGCAGACTGGTAGCGATACCGGCCACCAGACAAATCAAGAAATTGGCATCAATATTCTTCCAAAATTCTTTGATTTTACCCGTAAAGAGAAGTTTCAGATTGGCCAAATTAATGCTCTTAATCGCATTAATCAAGCGTTCATAGATACCTGTAATAAAAGCAATGGTACCGCCGGATACGCCAGGAACCACATCGGCAGCACCCATGGCCATACCTTTCAAAAAAACTAAAATCCACTTCTTCATGGTAGCATTCAAGAAATTAGAAACTATATATCAGAACGATACATTTGAATTAAGGTAAGAATCTCATCGTAAGTCTCCAACAGCGGGTCCAAAGCCAAAAAGTCCTCATACCCTTTGTAATTGATGAGCAACGCATTTTTAAGATACTCACTACCCTGCACACTATCTCCGCTCAAGAAACAAAGAGCTGCTAAATAATAGGGAGCAGTATAGGTAATATTCTCATCATCAAGATGTTCCTTCAAAATTTCGATACCCAAATCATACTTCTCATTGGCACAACAAAACATCGTGAAGTACTTGTAGAAATCGGCTTTGTTCTCCACATGTCCCAAGGTAATATTGAACAGGTCCAGCATCGTCTCCTCACGTTCCTCAGGTTCATAATATTCGAGCACAGCAAACAACAAATCAAAGCTTTGCGGACTAAGTTTGAAGGCCTTCTCAATAAACAACTTGGCCTCATCCATCCTATTCGTTTCCTTTAGAATAGAAATAATACCCAAGATAGAATTCACATAATTTGGGGCTACTAAAAGTGCTTTGTGATAATACTTTAGTGCTTCAGGATAGTTCTCTTGCACAGCATAGCAATCGGCGATACCATTGATGGCCGTGTAGTCCTCTTCGTCCAACTCAACCGCTTTCTGGTAATTCTCCAAGGCCTGTTCAGGTTTACCCATATCGAAGAAGGAATTGGCAATATTGAAATAGGCCGTTGAGATGGAATCATCGATGGCCAAAGCATACTGATAGGCATCAATGGCACGCTCGTGGTTTTCGACCCAACTATAGGCCAAACCGAGCCCGAACCAAGTACCTTTGTTCAGCGGGAAGCGATCCGACAAGGCCGTAAAGAATTGGATAGCAGCTTCATATTGTTTGTTATCATCAAACAGATACGAGAAAGTAAAGAGATTCTCGTCAAAGCCCTCATCTTCTTCCATCGCAATAATGGCGTGCTCAATACCTTTGGAAATATTGTTTCTCTTCAGATATTCGTAGGCCATCAAGAAATGCACATCCGGGTCGTTCGGATCAAGCGCGTAGGCCTTACTGAGCAAATCCATAGCATGCGCATCGGACCCCGTAATACGCGAAAGCATCACTTTCTCAATATACAAATCGGTGGAAGGCGGGAACATAGTTTCAATCTTGTTCAACTCCTCTTCTGCCTCATCGATTTGCAACTCCATGATCAATTTTTTGACACGAAGTATGCGGAAAAAAGAGTCGGTTGGAAAGAGTGATATGGCATAGTCGATAGCTTTTGTGGCATTGGCGAAGTCAAAATTCTGCATAAAGTGATCAATGATTAATTCCATTTCGTCGTCTTCAAAAAAAGTACTGACGCCCGAATTAACCATATTCTTAAAGCGTTTCACCAAATCCTCAACTTCTTTTTCTTCAAACTCTTCCATATCACAATAATTGGCGGCAAAGATACATTATCTTTTTGAATTGGCGGCACAAAACAAAGGCTTTCCCGAGATATTTTTCCACAAATCATCAAGCTAAAAAGCTTGACACGACACATTTTAAGGAGAAAAAAATTTAATTAAAAAAAGTAAGTCTGGAATCAAAAAAATATTGTATCTTTGCACCTCGAAAAAAATAGAGAAAAATAATTAAAAAAGAAGAGATTATTATGTATTTGTCACCTGAAATTAAAAAAGACATTTTCAAAGAATTCGGAAAAAGCGAAATCGATTGTGGATCACCTGAAAGCCAGATCGCTCTTTTCACCCACAGAATCAAACATCTTACCGAGCACGTTAAGATGAACAAGAAAGACCTTTCCACCAAGCGCGCCCTGATCGCATTAGTAGGTAAAAGAAGAAAATTACTCGACTATCTCAAGCAACAGGACGTTGAAAGATACAGAGCTATTGTTAAGAATTTAGGTTTAAGAAAATAAACTTTTCTTACAGTACAAAGGGGGGCAATTTTCAAAATTGCCTTTCTTTATTTTTTCATTACACATTTTTTGCCAACCCCGTTACTTTCAAAGAGTGTTGAAATATAGTAGGCGTTAATCGGGTTAGGCGTTCACAATTAAAAGATTACCAATATGTTAGGAATAAGTAAAACATTTGATCTCGGTGATGGCCGTATGGTCACAATCGAGACTGGCAAGCTGGCCAAGCAAGCTGATGGTGCTGCCGTAGTTAAGATGGGCAACACGATGTTATTGGCCACCGTTTGCTGCAAGAAAGAAGCTGACGAGAATGTGGATTTCATGCCACTTCAAGTTGAATATCAGGAAAAATACGGTGCTGTAGGCCGCTTCCCCGGTGGTTTCTTCAAACGCGAAGCCCGTCCTTCAGAATATGAGATTCTGATTGCCCGTCTGGTTGACCGCGCCCTGCGTCCCCTTTTCCCGAGCAACTTCCACGCTGAAACACAAGTCATTGTAACCTTGATTTCGGGCGACCGCAACAACTTGCCCGACGCACTGGCATGTCTTGCCGCCTCTTCCGCATTGGCCGTATCGACCATTCCTTTTGAAGGTCCCATTTCAGAAGTTAGAGTGGGCCGTGTAAATGGCAAGATGGTCATCAACCCGACCGTAGAAGAGATGGAAAACTCTGACATCGACATGATTGTTGCCGCTTCGATGGACAACATCATGATGGTGGAAGGCGAGATGAAGGAAATCTCTGAAGATGATATGGTTGCCGCACTGAACTTCGCTCACGAAGCCATCAAGACGCAATGCCAGGCACAAATGGACCTGGCCGCTATGGTGGAAGGTGCTAACACCAAACGCGAATACTGCCACGAACATAACGACGAAGCACTGCGCGAACTGGTTCACAAGACCACATACGACAAAGTATATGCTGTAGCCAAATCCTTTGCAGGCAAACATGAACGCAACGACGCTTTCGACCAGATTCTGGAAGAGTTCATCGAAACCATTCCCGAAGAAGAGAGAGATGAGAAAGTGCCTATGATTCAGCGTTATTATCACGAAGTGCAATACGACGCCATGCGCGCCATGATTTTGAACGAGCGTGTGCGCCTCGACGGTCGTCAGCTGGATCAAATCCGTCCCATCTGGATTGAGACCGGCTACCTGCCTTCAGCTCACGGCTCAGCCATCTTCACCCGTGGTGAAACCCAATCGCTGAGCACCTGTACCCTCGGCACCAAGCTGGATGAACAAACCATCGACGGAGCTATCGTAGAAGGCTCCAGCCGTTTCATCCTGCACTACAACTTCCCGCCGTTCTCTGTAGGTGAAGTTCGCCGTCTGGGCACTGGTCGTCGCGAAATCGGTCATGGCAACTTGGCCCACCGTGCCTTGAAGCCGATGATTCCTTTTGACGACCCCGATTTCCCCTACACCGTGCGCATCGTTTCCGACATTCTGGAATCAAACGGTAGCTCTTCAATGGCTACGGTATGCGCTGGCACCTTGGCACTGCTCGACTGCG
>JAEERB010000255.1 GCA_016285615.1 Bacteroidales bacterium | reverse complement strand
CCTCACCATCACCGTTGAGCTGATCGCCGACATCGCTCTGAACGAGAACCTGCGCTTCGCTATCCGCGAGGGTGGCCGCACCGTCGGTTCGGGTCAGGTGACCAAGATCCTCGACTAATTCGAGACAAACCTGTAAGGGCGTAGCCGCTACGCCCTTACACACAGGGGCATAGTTAAATGGTATAATGGCGGTCTCCAAAACCGTGGTTGGGAGTTCGATTCTCTCTGCCCCTGCCAGATAGAAAAAGATTAATCGAAATGTCAAAGATTGGTGAATATGTGAAGTCGAGCTACGACGAACTGATGCACAAAGTGTCGTGGCCCACATTCAAAGAGTTGCAGGGCAGCGCCGTGGTGGTGGCTGTGGCAACTTTGGTCATAGCCCTCGTAGTCTTTGTCATGGATGTCGTGTTCGGTGTCCAGGGCTGGGGCTGGAAGGGAATATTGGGATACTTCTATCAGTTTATCGCTGGATAAAGGCAAAACGGCGAAATAGCCCGGGCCTTGCTTCCCAAACTTCTTTGAGGCCCGCGGTGAACTGCCTTTGTCTATGGTAAACCGTACAAAGTATATTTTTTCACTGTCCTTTTTTAACCTATAACAATGGAGCAGCAGGAAAAAAAGTGGTATGTCGTCAGAGCAATCAGCGGCAAGGAAAAGAAGGCTAAAGAGTACATCGAAAGCGAAATGGCCAAACGTGGCTGGAGCGACGATGTGCCCACCGTCCTCATCCCCACAGAACAGGTAGTGGCCATCCGCAACGGAAAGAAAGTAATCAAAGAACGCAACTTCTTCCCTGGATATGTCATTATCGAAGCCAATCTGCGCGACGAAATCATCCCCGTCATTCAGAATCTGCCCAACGTGCTTGACTTCCTCCGCGCACGCGAAGGCAAGCCCATCCCCATGCGCCAGGCCGAAATCAACCGCATCCTGGGCAAGATGGACGAGCACGCCGACGGTGCCGAAATGATGGACCGCTACATCATTGGCGAAAACGTAAAGGTCATCGACGGACCGTTCAACAGCTTCGTCGGTGTTGTGGAAGAGGTGAACGAAGACAAAAAGAAACTGAAAGTGACTGTCAAAATCTTCGGACGCCGCACCCCACTCGAACTCAACTTCTCGCAGGTCGAAAAGGAACAGTAACACGAACAACTAACACTTTTAAAATTTAAATCAATGGCAAAAGAAGTTGCAGGATTGATTAAATTGCAAATCAAAGGCGCTGCTGCCAACCCCGCTCCCCCAGTGGGACCCGCTCTGGGTGCCAAGGGTGTGAACATCATGGAGTTCTGCAAGCAGTTCAACGCCCGTACACAGGACCAGGCCGGCAAAGTCGTGCCCGTGATCATCACTGTGTATACGGACAAGTCCTTTGACTTTGTACTGAAAACTCCTCCTGTTGCTGTCCAGTTGAAAGAGATGTCCAAGGCACAGAAGGGTTCCGGCGAACCCAACCGCGTCAAGGTCGCCTCGGTAACTTGGGAGCAAGTGCGCCAGATTGCCGAAGCCAAAATGCCCGACCTCAACTGCTTCACGGTTGAGAGCGCCATGAGCATGGTGGCCGGCACTGCCCGCAGCATGGGTATCACCGTTACGGGTGAGAATCCCCTCAAGAAGTAAAAAATGAATTATGAACAGTGGTAGCACCAGTAGCAAGAGCGAACATGCGTTGACCACAAAAAAAGACCAACATGGCAAAACTGACTAAAAAACAGAAAGAGGCTGTCGCCAAATTTGACGGTAGCAAAGTGTACTCCCTCGAGGAGGCTGTCAGCATCGTGAAGAATATCACCTTCACCAAGTTCGACGCTTCCGTGGATATCGACGTTCGTCTGGGTGTCGACCCCCGCAAGGCCAACCAGATGGTGCGCGGCAGTGTGACGCTGCCCCACGGCACGGGTAAGACCGTCCGCGTCCTTGTGCTTTGCACTCCCGACAAGGAGGAAGAGGCCAAAGCCGCCGGTGCCGATTACTACGGCCTGGACGAGTACATCACCAAGATTAAAGGTGGCTGGACCGATGTCGATGTCATCATCACCATGCCCAGCTGCATGCCCAAGATTGGTGCTCTCGGTCGCATCCTCGGTCCCCGTGGCCTGATGCCGAACCCCAAGACCGGCACTGTTACCATGGAAGTTGGCAAGGCTGTCCAAGAAGCCAAGGCCGGTAAGATCGACTTCAAGGTCGACAAGTTTGGTATCATCCATACCGCCGTTGCCAAATGCTCCTTCGACGACCAGAAGATCGTTGAGAACGCCCGCGAAGTGCTCCAGATGATTATGAAGCTCAAACCCAGCGCCGCCAAAGGCACTTACGTGAAGAGCATCGCCATCAGCAGCACCATGAGCCCCGGCGTCAAAGTCGACACCAAAGCCGCTACGTTGTAACCTTTTTAACAATCAAGAAACATTATGAGAAAAGAACTGAAAGACCAGCATATC
>JAEERB010000254.1 GCA_016285615.1 Bacteroidales bacterium | reverse complement strand
TCAAGCTGATTTTACCGAAGTGCTGGACGTGGCCGCAAAGGCGGGACACATCCTACTGGAGAACGGAGCAGAGATTTCACGCGTGGAAGATATCATGAGCCGTATCGCATCACATTATGGTGTGGATTCGGGCAACTTCTATGTGCTCTCAAACGGCATCTTCACCACAGGTCATGCCAACAAGGTTTCAAAGTCTGGAGGGCAGGCTTCCACCTACGCCAACGTGGAATTCATCCCCATCAAGGGCATCCAACTGTCTAAAGTGGTTGCCGTGAACCGCCTGAGCTATGATATCGCCAATGGGAAAACAGGATTGGCCGAAGCGCGTGAACGTCTGGAACGTATCTGCTCGGCGGCGCCCAAACCGACATGGGAACAGATTTTGGGCTCTGGAATAGGAGCAGCAGGTTTCTGTGCCGTGTTTGGCGGAGGATGGGTCGAGTGTGGGGTCGCCCTTATCGTGGGGCTGCTGCTGTATGGCTTTGTGATGGGCGTGAGCAGCCGTTATTTTTCAAAGATTGTCAGCGGTGTCTGCAATGCCTTTTTGGCCACCATACTCTGCATTCTCGCATGGCGAATAGGCTCTGGGCTCAGCCTTGCCAACATCATCATTGGAGCCATCATGCCGCTGATACCTGGTGTGCCGTTCATCAATGGTGTGCGTGACCTGGCCAACTCAGACTACCTCGCCGGTTTTACACGTCTTACCGATGCGATGCTCGGTTTCTTCTGTATCGCCGTTGGAGTGTCGCTAGCTTTTATTCTTGACGGATCTATGCACAGTGGTGTGGCAAATCTCAGCATGGTGGTCAGCCCACAGACTGCCAGCCTATTCTGGCAAGTGATTGCTGCCTTTACCGGCACAGCGGCTTTCGCGCTGCTATTCGGCATCGACCGTGAGCATTATGTGCCTGCTGGCGTGATTGGTGCCATCGGGTGGGCGCTTTACCTGATTCTCGTGCGCCAGTTTGGTGCATCGCCCACAGGTGCCACTTTTGCCGCATCTACACTGGTCTGCATCCTGTCTCGCATCTCTGCCATTCCCTTCCGCATTCCGGCTCAAGGATTTCTCCTTTGCGGCATTTTCCCGTTGGTCCCTGGAGCCGGCATTTTCTGGTTTACTTATTACCTTACCGACGAACAGTTCAACCTCTCGTTACAGAGCGGTTGGGTGGCCAGCAAAATCGCCTTGGCCATTGTCTTGGGCATCATTTTGGCTATGGAACTGCCGCAGCGCCTTTTCTCCCACAACCACATGACCCATTGAGGCATAGTCGTTTTATCCAGAGGGAGAGTTGCCAACAAAGAAAAAACTTCAAAATCTCATTATATCAGAGAATTATGATGTAAATTTGCAGTCAATGACAAATAAATTTTACTCAAAATGAAAAAGGTTATTTATTTATGCCTATTGTTGGCCTGTGTTGGTTGCGTATCCAACACTGACAAGAGTTCCGAAGATGCATCGAAAGAAATCACAAAGACATTTGAAGATTTCGGGTTCTCGATTGCAGCACCATGCGATTTCAAGGCTTTACCACCTGTTGAGGATGGTGATACTACTAACTATGTGTTTGAAGGAATAGAGGGCGATTACCCCAATAACGCGACTCAATTCCTTATTGTGGTTAAAAAGACCCCGAGAGTTTTTGAAGAGTTATCAGAAGCGGAGCAAAACGAGCAGATGGATCAGATCAAGACTTCTGACTTCCCGGAAATTCCAGGCTATCCCGCAAGCTACACCAATGTTGAGAAAGTTTCATTCTCAGACCATAAGTATCCTGGTTATGTAGGTGATAATGGTTATGTAGGTATGTATAGTCGTACAGTAGAGTTCAATAAAGGTAGATACATCATCTCTCTGTCAGTTATGGCCGACTCTTCTAAACAAGAGGCTGTACGTCAAAAATACGATAGATTCACCAGCAGTTTCAAAGTGATAGAATAAACTTAGGACATTGTCTGTTACGCATCAAGGCGGTTTCCGTGCTTATTCCCAGAGTACGATAACCGCCTTAAACTAACAATTATTACTGTCCGGAAAATTTTTCGGTTTTGTCATCATTATGACAGATCTTATCGCCCTGCGGGCGATAGCCCGATCTTTATTATGGCAATAGGCCGGATTGTTATAGTTTATGACTGCGGTTACCATGGTTCTTTTGATGGCATTTTTTAATTGTTCAGCTAAAATAGTGGGGTTTCGTGTTTAAAAACGGGGTAGTTGTGTGTTATTATAGTGTAACATTCAAACAGAGAACGAAAACAACTGATGACGATAGACGCATTTGAGAACAAGGCAACAAGGCTTAGGCAATTGGCGCTGCAGGCGGCCGCTGCGACGGGCGCCGATAGCGACACAGCCCAAGACATCGCCCAGGAGACGATGCTGCGCTTGTGGCAAATGCGTGACGATCCCCGCCTCTACAATCCCGAGGGCTATGCCACAGTGATTGCACGCCACCTGGCCCTGAGCCACCAACGCCACAAGCC
>JAEERB010000064.1 GCA_016285615.1 Bacteroidales bacterium | reverse complement strand
GATTGTATTTCCCCTTGGTCCAAGGCACTTTCAAAGTTGGTGATAGCCAAACCGCCGCGGTTTAAAACAACGTATATTTTGCAGCCCGAGGTGCGTCGGTTAAAACCGTCTGTAGGTACGCATAGTATCTTCTTGATAGAGGCTTTCCCGCCGTAACGACTTGCTATGCGCGTATCTGCTGGCGGTGTGTCACTCAAAGTGTTAAGCACATCGGTGGTACGGTCAAACATATTGTTGTAGAATTTGCCGCCGTTGTAAGGCATCCCGAAAACAATCTCGCTACCTGATGTGTAGGTGATACCATCCGATGCCGTGTACGAGTCGATATTGGCGCCGTTGAGCGAACCAGTCAGTTCTTTGGCACTCTTACCCATACGGAGATCTTCGTAGGTGATATGCTGTCCAAATGCGATAAATGTTAGACAAAGGAGGAATAGGGTAGAACAGATTCTTTTCATTGTCGTATCTATTTTAGTTAGGCAAAATTACTAAAAAAACAGGTCAAGATTGCTCTTGACCTGTTCTATCATGAAAAAATTTGTTTTGCTTGATTAGAATTCCCAAAGGTCGTGTTCGAATGTACGAATCTTTTCGGTAATTTTTTCCGATTCAATTCTTTGGTCACGAGCATTGGCAAGGTAATCGCTGATGTATCTGTCGTTGTAAACGTTCTGTTCAGCATAGATGTAGCTGTTGAATTCGCGTTTCCAAGTGAGTACATCGTCCAGTGACAATCTGGCTGCGTTGTTTTGCTTGTTGAAAACTTCCTGTTTTGCCAAGAACGGTCTCAACTCGTCGTACATGATGTAGCCAAGACGTTTTTTCTGTTTTTGTGCAGCAACAGCTTCCATATCGTCGTCAGCGCCACCATTTTGGCCAGGATCACCCGTGTTCAACTCTTTTTCGTATTCAATCATGGGTTCGATTTCGAGGATTCTGACATCCAGTACGGAACGCTCTTTGTCGAAGAACCAGATTTCCTTTATGTTATAGTAAGTAACCTCTTTGGCTTGGTGTTTTTCTTCCAATTCGATAGTTCCTATAACTTCAAAAGTTTCGGGGTCAATTTGTTCAATTTGTCTTCTTTGTACCATACCGTCTTTGGCTTCTTCCTTTGATTTAGGAATGTTGCAGAACTCGTCGGTGTAGAGGCGGAGGGCGTTTTCGTTATCTGGGTTGTCCAAATCAAGGGCATCCATGATAACTTGAGCCAAGCTACGCCAGGTACCTCTTTGTTCCATCGGGAAATAGAGATGATGGTTCATCTTTTCTCTCAAATCGATGGTGCGCCAAATGGTATGATAGTACATAACATCGGCTTGACGTTGGTGAACGTAGGCCACAGGGTCTGAGAAATCACCTACATCGTCTTGAGTCCATGCCATTTCTACCGGAGGACGGATAGGCTGTTGCATTGTGCTTCCCGTTGTGTCGTATGAAGTAGGCTCTTCGTATTGTGCGAAAGCCACTACTGCAACGGTTAATAATGCGATTGACAAAACAAATTTTTTCATGACTTATAAGTTTTAATTTGATTATCGGATTCTGACCATAATATCGCGTAAGGTTCTGGTACCAGCAATGGAAGAAACCTTGATATCCGTGAATTGGATAGTAGTGTTCGAACTTGCCGAGTTGATCTTAGCCTTAACAGATTCGCTGAATTGGCCGCCTGCAACTGCAATGGGAGGATCTTCAACGCCTCTTACAACGAAAGTAACTCTGTATGATAATACTTTCCAGCTCAAGTCGTATGCGAAGTCTTCACCCATACGTGCAGAGATGAACGGGTTAGCCAGCAATTCCTGTTTCGAGCGTTTGCCACCCCAAATGCTTGCTCCAATGTAGGAGGTGGGGTTGGGGACTCTCTTAACACGGAAAGTGGTTGATCCCAAAGCTTGAGTCTTGCCACCCAAGTCGGCGCTTACCGTAACATTGATGGATTTACCAGCCATGCTTTCGGGAACGGTTACGTCATACATACCAGCACCTTTCGATGTAGCTGATGCACCGGGGAACGATACTCTCAGTTTTTCGGGAGCTACAGGAGCAGATACGGATACGGGGTTCGGAATAGCAGCATACAATACATTCATCTTTTCAGCAGCAACGGTAGCCGTGGGCTTTACGATGGTGTATTTGTCTTTGAAGCTGTAGAATTTGTCGGTTCCATCAGGAGCTTTCAGCTTGATCAAACCAGCGTATTTCTGCTCACCAACGCCGCCAGCAGGCAGGTCCAGTTTGCAGATACCACCTTCACCAATAAGTTCTTGAGCTCCGCCAATTTCACTTTCTGTCAAAGTGTCGGCACCCATCTTATAGTAAGCGGTGATGTTGGTTTTCGAGTCGAAAGCGGCTACGATGATGTCAGCCTGATAGTGGTCGCCAGAGAATACCATTTGTGATTTGGGAATAGCCTTACCAGTTACAGAGTCGAACTTGAAGTCGTCAGCGCTGATAGATGAAATAATGTCATTCATACAGGTTGATTCGGCGTTTCTTACTTCTTGAACGGTCTTGTTCAAAAGGGTAACGGCAGCGGCGTTCACAATGTGGAAGAAGTTGTGGTCTTCCCAAGATTCTTTTGCGCCTTCAGCATTTTTATACTCACCGTCAACTTCCAAACCTAAAGCTGCTTTTACAGATTCACGATTTTTAGGATCAACGAGTTTAAGAGCTTCTTCCTTGTATTGTTTAATTTTGGCTTTCAACTCTTTAGCGTGACCTTTGTTGATCATGAAGTCGGTAGGTTTGTCGAAGTTGTCTTTAGCCTTCATGGTTCTAACGGTCTTAGGTTGACCTTTGTCATCCAAATGGCCGCCATCAGTGTAATCGAGCATGTCATCTTTCATTTTTTCAATGTAATTGACCATGTCATCGCTCAATTTTCTCAGTTTGTAAGCTTTATCAGCAGCGTCTTTTACTTTGGCTTCGCCAAGTAATGCTTTCTGCTTCTCTATAAAGGCATAGTCTTTGGATACTTTGCCTTCCACATTCTTTGTAGATACTTTTAAGGTCTCATCTACAACCCCGAAAGAGTTCAGAATGTCGGTCGACACGTTCAACGCCAACATGGCGGTAAGAACGAGGTACATCATACCGATCATCTTCTGCCTAGGGGTTTCCGGACAATTTGTTGCACCCATAGTATTTTTCTTTTAGTTTAAGTTAATGATTTTAGTTTAGAAGATTTTGGTATTAGCCTTTGTTTACATTCATAGCAGCCAGCATGTTGCCGTAAACGGTGCTTAACATAGCTACATTCTTGGTTAACTTATCAATCTCTTCTTTGTACTTGGTGGTATTGGCCAGAGTAGAATTGAGGTTATCTGTATAGGTCTTGATATTGTCTTCGAACAGTTTGGAGTTGTCAAGTAACGATTTGGAGTTCTGTAACTGCATTTCGTACATGGCGTTGATAGAAGAAAGGTTCTGGTTCAGTTTTTCCAGTTGCTGGTTGTAAGAACCTGTGTCAGATTGGATAGCCTTAGTGGTGTTTTCGTAAATCGTGGCAAGGTTAGCAACAGCGGTGCTGGCTTTTTGAACATTGTTCAGATAGCTTTCAGAAATGTTAGAATCTTTTGAAAGAGCAGAAGCGGTCTTGTCATATTCTAATGACAGATTTCTTACTGATTCAGCGGCTTTGGCCAAGTTGCTGGTGTAGCTGTCAGTAACTACAGCTGCGTCGGCGGTACCTGACAGTTTCTTGGCGTTTTCGCTCAAGTTTCTCATACCGTTAGCTAAACTTTCAATCAGTTCGGGACCAATCTTGGCTTCTTCTAACATATGGTCTAATTGTTGGGTAGGAGTTTCACCTTTGATACCTTTCTTAGCATCTTTTCTGGTTTCACCCATTTCAATGTCTTCACCAGTAGCTAATTCGGGATAAACTAATGCCCAGTTGAATTCAACGTGAGTAGGTTCGAATGCCGAGAAGAAGAAGATGATTGACTCGGTACACATACCTAACATCAGCATAATGTTTGCACCAGGTAAGTGGAGGATTTTGAAAAGTGCTCCTAAGATTACAACTGAGGCGCCCCAGCCGTACAATTTGGCCATAAAGTTTTTCCAGCCTTTAGTTCTAACTAAGTTGTTCAGAAATGACATAATGTTTAAATTTTTAGGTTAATGATTTATTGGTTAATTGTCTATTTAATTTGTTCTTTGTTCGTTGTTTTCTACTATTAGTAGATGTGAGAATCGTGTCTTTGGCTATCGCCTCTCTGACGACCCATATAGGATTGTACGCAACGGAAACCAACATACGATTTGCAAGTGTCTTGATATTCGAAAGTCTTGGCAAATACGGTGGTGTAGTAGCTTACATCTTTCCAAGAACCGCCACGGATCACTTTTCTCTTCTTGTTCATGTTGTCGGGCTTCTTGGCGTATTAGGTGTACTGCGGGTTCAGGTCATGAGTGAAGTTGGTGGCAGATTTGTCGAATGCGTCTTCGCACCATTCAGCTACGTTGCCGGCCATGTCGAACAAACCGAAGTCATTCGGATGATAGTGAGCTACGATGCCAGGATAGATGTTACCATCGGCGATGTAGTTACCGCGTTGGGGTTTGAAGTTGCTCAAGTAGCAACCGTTCATGTTCTGGGTGTAAGGACCGCCCCAAGGATAGGTGGCCATGTCGTAGTCGCCTCTGGCTGCCCATTCCCATTCTGCTTCGTTGGGAAGTCTGAATTCCTGTTCGAAAGCATATTCGTTCTTAGCTAACCAGCAGTTGCGCAGGTGGGTTCTCCAGTAGCAGAATGCTTTGGCTTGCTTCCAGCTGATACCTACAACAGGGTAGTTGTCGAATTGAACGTGTGCGAAATAGTTCAGCAACATGGGCTCGTTGAAAGAGTAGGTGAAGTCATGTACCCAGCACAAGGTATCGGGATAGATGTTCACGATTTCATGGTGAATGAATCTTTCACGACCTTGGTTGTAGCTGGTGGGACGACTGGCGTACATTCCGCCATAGTCGATACCTTCTTTGTCGAACTCTTTGTATGATGCACCGAAGTTATCAGGATTTTCGGGATCTCTGTAGTTGCGGAAATCAAACCACCAATATTCGTAGTTGAAGACAGCTGCGTTGAAGTTTCTTTGACCATGACCATAGTGGTAGAAACGGGTGTTAACCTTGTGGTACATAGGACTTAAAGCAGCCTGTACTTCTTCGTTTTCAGAACCCCAATCAATCTTTTCCTTCCAGTTGATAAGTCTGGGTTCAATAACTTCGCCTTCATTCTCGCCTCTCTTGTATTTGAGGAAGTGGCCGTATTTCTCTTCTTCAGTAATTTCGGCCTCGCCAAGAAGTACGTGGGCGATAGAGTCTCTTACCCAGTAAACAAACTGACGGTATTCGTTGTTGGTGATTTCAGTCTCGTCCATCCAGAAGGCCGAGATAGAAACATTCTTCGACTGGTGTGTAAAAGCAAAAGGTACATCCTGGTCGCCAGCGCCCATCAGATAGTGGCCAGCGGGAATGTATGCCATTCCGAAAGGATTTAAGTCCAAGAAGTCAGGTCTGTCCTTGACACCGACCAGCTGACCGTCACCATTGTTTTTACATCCGGTAAAAACGAATAATGCAACTGTTAATAATAATGCTAATCTTTTCATATTAGTGGTTTTTTATTTTTGACAAAACGCTAATGTTTCTCGATTTATTATGCTAGTATTGATTTTTGTAAATATTTCTTGTTGAACCATATCCCGAGAAAGTCTCTGTGCGGTAGATGTCGAAGCAGTAACGCAGCATGATTTCGATGTCACCAAAGCTACGATTCTTCTTGAATCCCAACTTGCTGGTGGTGAAGCTGTAAGCCAAGCCTACATCCAAACCTTTGGCGAAGTTGTTAGAGGAATTGTAGAAGGGGCGGGCACCGAACATCAATGATACGGCATCTTGAATTCTATAGGAAGCTCCGAACCAGAAAATTCCGTTGTAACGCGATAATACCATCAAGTCGAGCTGTGCTGTGGCCAAGTCGGTCTTGATTAACGCTTGCGGTTCTAATGTCCAACTGGGATTGTTGGGGAAGATGAAGATGTAACCGCCGTGGAAATAGAGGTGACGGCTCATTCCTAAGAAATCTTTCGAACCCGTCAATCTGAGCTTTTCAATCAACTGGGTGGCGCCAATACCGGCGTACCAGCGTTCGGCTTTATAGGAAACACCAAAGTTGATGTCCATATCCATAAAGTTCTCCTGGTTGGTGATTTGGCTGAGAACAGGGTCGCTGGCATCTACTGGGCGCAGTTTGCTACCGTCCAACTTCTGGTTCAGCAAGCCTAATTGCACGCCGATACCCAATGTTCCAGGACCAACATTCAACTTGAATGCATAGCCCAGTTTAACACCTATATTGTTGTAATAGCCAATTTTATCTCTAATAACGGTCAAACCAATGCCGCCGTGAAGCTTACGGGCATAGGTCTCAATGCTAAACATCAGATCTTGGGGAGCGGTATTTTCTTTGATTTCATTGCCGCTTTCATCGGTGTAGACATCTTTGAACCCCATATATTGCTGACGGAAGAGGGCTGTGAAGCACAAAGTATTCTTCTGATCACCTATTGTTCCGGCATTATAATAGATGGAAGCCCACGGAAATAGCGTAAATTGTGGATCTTGTTGGGCAAAAACTTCAACACAACTAATGATTGAAATGATCAAAATTGTAACGAGTTTTTTCATATTTGTCCTTTTTGGTTTATACCTTGTTTAAAATGATAAACTATTCACATTCAACAAGATATGTATCCTTCTTTCCTTCTTTCCGTCTAAATGTTGTTTTGTTTACGGCGTCTAAGAAAAAAGGTTACAAAAATCTTGCATTGCGCAAAGAGTTTTCAAGCCCCAAAAATACAAATAAATTTTACAAATAGAAGTTTTTTTTCATCTTTTTTTTTCATCTTTATTTTGTTGATAAAATCGTCATGATTTTTTTTTCGAACGAATATTTTTTCATATAAAAAAACAAACCCATATCGTAATATGAGTTTGTTCTATAATATACAATATAATATATATTGTGGACGCTTCTTGTCGGTTTGGAAGTTTGAACTATAAGTCGATGTTGGCGTATTTGGCGTTTTGTTCGATGAATTCGCGGCGCGGAGGCACTTCGTCGCCCATCAGCATCGAGAAGGTGCGGTCGGCTTCGAGGGCGTTCTCAATGGTGATTTGGCGTAAGGTTCTGTGCTGCGGATCCATGGTTGTGGCCCACAACTGTTCGGGGTTCATTTCACCCAAACCTTTGTATCGCTGCACGTCGTAAGCACTTTCCTTAATGCCGGCATTGGCAAATTCGTCCAAAATGCGGAGTCGTTCCTCTTCAGTCCATACATAGCGCTCTTCTTTATCTTTCTTAACGCGGTAGAGCGGGGGGGTGGCGATGTAAACGTGTCCTTGTTCGATAAGTTCCTTCATGTGGCGGAAGAAGAAGGTTAGAATCAGAGTTGCAATGTGGCTTCCGTCCACATCGGCATCGGTCATGATGATGACTTTGTGATAACGCAACTTCTCGATATTGAGAGCTTTGCTGTCATCGCTGGTGCCGATGGAAACGCCTAATGCAGTATAAATGTTCTTAATCTCTTCGCTCTCAAGAATCTTGTGCTGCATGGCCTTCTCCACATTCAGAATCTTACCTCTCAAAGGTAGAATGGCCTGGAAATGGCTGTCTCGACCCTGTTTAGCAGAACCGCCGGCAGAATCACCCTCGACGAGGTATAACTCGCACTCTTCGGGACGCTTGGATGAGCAGTCGGCCAACTTGCCGGGCAGACCGCCACCGCTAAAGGCGCTTTTTCTCTGTACAAGATCTCTGGCTCTGGTGGCTGCATGACGTGCTGTAGCTGCCACAATGACCTTGTTGATGATTTCTCTTGCATCTCTTGGATTCTCTTCCAGGTAGTTGGTCAGCATTTCGGTGGTCAGCTGGCTTACAATGCCGTCCACTTCGCTGTTGCCTAACTTGGTCTTGGTCTGTCCTTCGAACTGAGGTTCAGCCACTTTGACCGAGATGATGGCGGTTAGACCTTGACGGAAGTCGTTGGGGTCGATGTCAATTTTCTGTTTTTCCAGTTTCTCCAACATCTTGTTGGCTGTGGCGTACTTCTTAAGCGTGGTTGTCAACGCGCGTCTGAAGCCCGTCAGGTGCGTGCCACCTTCAATAGTGTTGATGTTATTGACGTAGGAGTGGGTATTTTCGGTGAAAGTGGTGTTGTATTGCATCACAATTTCCACAGGCACATTCGATTTTTCACCTTCCATATAAATCGGTCTCTCGATGATAATCTCACGACTGCCATCCAAATACTTGATGAAATCCTTGAGTCCTTCTTCCGAATAGAAAGTTTCGCTCTTGGGCTTTTCTTGTCCTTCTTCCAGTCTTAAATCGGTGATGCTCAGTTTGATACCTTTGTTCAAAAAGGCTAACTCTTTCAGTCTGGTAGCTAAGGTGTTAAAATTGTATTTGGTGACAGTGAAAATGGTGTCATCGGGTTCGAACCAAATCTTGGTACCACGTTGCTCGGTTTTGCCCACTTCTTTCACGGGGTACAAGGGTTTGCCGAAAGCATATTCCTGCATGTAATGAATGCCATTACGGAACACTTCGGCAGTGAGGTGCTTCGACAAAGCGTTGACGCAGGAAACGCCGACGCCGTGCAAACCGCCTGAAACCTTGTAGGAGTCCTTGTTGAACTTACCACCGGCATGCAGCACCGTGAGCACAACTTCCAGAGCCGATTTCTTCTCCTTTTCGTGGAAGTCGGTGGGAATACCACGACCATTGTCCACAACCGAAATGGAGTTGTCCTCGTGGATGGTTACATCTATCGTATTGCAATAGCCAGCCAGGGCTTCGTCTATAGAGTTGTCAACAACTTCATATACCAAATGGTGCAATCCGCGCTCGCTGATATCGCCAATGTACATGGCGGGTCTTTTTCTTACGGCCTCCAAGCCTTCCAAGACCTGGATGTTGTCGGCTGTGTACTGTTCTTCGCGGATTTCTTTATTTTCTAAGTCGCTCATAATTAGTTAAAAAGGTTAATTCGTTTGAAAGCACAAATATAGCAAAATATTTTGATTGACGAGCACTTTTTTGTCTCTTTTTTTTTAATATTTTTGCACTTTCTCAACGGTGTGTGCGGCTGTTGTTCACACGCTTGTCCAATAACTTAAAATGCATGAATAGAGAAGATTTCCCCATACTGGACCAACAAATATACAATCGCCCTTTGGTGTATCTCGATAATGCTGCCACTACGCAGAAACCGAAGTGTGTGATTGAGGCTTTATCGGATTACTATCTAACCCTGAATAGCAATATCCATCGTGGGGTTCATTATCTGAGCCAACAGGCTACCGAGGCTTTTGAGGCGGCTCGCCGCAGAGTGCAGTCATTTATCAATGCGCCTCATAGCGAAGAGGTGGTGTTCACGCGCGGGGCTACGGAAGCAATCAATCTGGTTTCTTCGTCGTTCGGTCGTCGTTTCCTGTCCGAAGGTGACGAGGTGTTGATCTCAGAGATGGAGCATCATTCCAATATTGTGCCTTGGCAGTTGATTTGTGAGGAGAAAAAAGCGCATCTGCGCGTCATCCCGTTTGATGAGAATGGTGTGCTCGATATGGATGCCTTTGAGCGGCTGCTGACCGACAAGACGCGCATAGTGGCGGTGACACACGTGTCGAATACGCTGGGAACGGTCAATCCGATTGGTGAGATAGTTAAAATTGCGCACCACCGCAACATTCCCGTGATGGTTGATGGAGCGCAAGCCGTTTCGCATCTGAAAGTGGATGTGCAGCAACTGGATTGCGATTTCTACTGTTTTTCGGGACATAAGATGTACGCGCCCATGGGCATTGGCGTTATGTACGGAAAAACTCGCTGGCTGGAAGAAATGCCGCCGTATCAGGGTGGGGGTGAGATGATTAAGCAGGTGACCTTTGAGAAAACGACATACAATGAGCTGCCGTTCAAGTTCGAGGCCGGCACACCAGCCGTGGGTGATGTGATTGGCTTGCATCGCGCTATCGACTATATCGAACAAGTTGGCATGCAAAATATTGCCGATTATGAGCACGAGCTGTTGCAACTGGCCACTCGTCAATTACTTGAAATTCCTGGACTGCATATTGTGGGCAACGCTCCCAACAAGTCGGCCATTGTCTCTTTTATCTTGGATGGTATCCATCCTTACGACGCCGGCATGATTATCGATAAGTTGGGTGTGGCCGTCCGTACGGGGCATCATTGCACGCAGCCCATTATGGATAAACTTCATATTCCTGGCACGATACGTGCTTCGTTTGCCCTTTACAACACGCCTGAAGAGGTGAATGCTCTTTGCGAGGCGGTTCGCAAGGCGCAGTCGATGCTGCTATAAAAAAAGCCGCTGTAACTTACAGCGGCTTTTTTGTTTCATAAATGGGCGGTTAGTCGTCAATGCCAGTGAATTGGTATTGGTTGTTGAAAAGCAATTCCAATTCGTTGTTCAATTCAGCTTTCCAACCATTGTGTTTCTTTTCCCATTGGGTGATAAAAGTCTGTGGAAAGTTTGTCTTTACGTAAGTTTTCACTTGTTCGGGCACAAGTCCTTGAGGCACTTGCAGGTGTTTGCAATCTGCTTTCTTGAATTCGCCGTTCTTGAAAAATTCTACTTCGGCACCATTGGTAAAGTATACTTCATATTCGAGAGGACCATCATTGTCCATCTTGACATAGGAAATGGCTGTCTTGTCAAAGTGTTGTGTGATAGTTTTTTGTGCGTTGGCGGGCAACTGCTCAAAAGTGATGATGCGATCTTGTGCGAAGCCGCAAACACCCATTAATAAAGTCAATATGATGACAGATAATACTTTCTTCATGTTTTGTGTTGTTTAGTTAGGATTAAGCATGAGTGTTTGTTAGTCTTCTGCATAGAGTAACATACCGTTCTTGTCAAAGGTCAATTCTATGTCGTTGTTAAGTTCAACTTCGTAGTTTTTCCTTTCTATCTTGATTTTTACAATGAAAGCTTCGGGGAAGTTGGTCATAACATAACTTTGAATGGCTGCGGGTGCAATGCCGACGGGAACGGGACGTGTTTGGCAATCAACTTCGGTCCATTCTCCCGATTTGTTAAATTCAAGGTCGGTTCCGTCGGTTAGGATTACATCGTAGGAATGACCGTTCTTTTCAATGGAGAGAACTTGGCTGTCAGGGAAATAGTTGCTGAGGAATAGTTTGGCTTTTTGTGGGAGTTTGTCGTAGACAATCTGCTTTTCACATGATACTACGGTGAGAGCAAGGATGCAAGTTAGCAGAAAAAATGCTTTTTTCATAAGTTAAAAGGTTTTAGTGAATAATTGATTTGATAGTGTATGCGACTTTCCCATAAAGTCATTGCAAAGATAAAAGAAAAATTGAGACTATCAAGTATTTGAGTTCTTTTTTATGCTTTCACTCCAAAAAAATCTGTAATTTTGCTGACCGTTAACGCAACCGTATATAATTCGTGCAAAGGTGCGTGCAGCATTGTTTTCGCAGCGGTTGTCGTGCAATAATTAAAGCTCTGTTATGATTAGTTTTCTCCTTGGCGTTGCCCTTCTGATAATAGGATATTTGGTATATGGTAAAATAGTAGAGCGTGTGTTCGGTGCTGATCCGAAGCGCGAGACTCCAGCGCAATACATGCCCGATGGTGTGGATTATGTGCCGATGAAGCCATGGCGCATTTTCCTGATACAGTTTTTGAATATTGCCGGTGTAGGCCCCATCTGTGGTGCCATCATGGGGGCGCAGTTTGGCACGGCCTCTTTTTTATGGATCGTGCTGGGCAGCATCTTCGCTGGTGCGGTGCACGACTATCTGGCAGGCATGATGTCGCTGCGCGACAAAGGTTGCAGCTTGCCCGAGATACACGGCAAATACTTGGGCAACGGTATCAAGCAGTTTATGCGCTTTTTCATGGTGCTGCTGATGATACTTGTGGGTGTGGTCTTCGTTAATACACCCGCCATCCTTCTTAACACGCATTTTACACCCCATTGGAATATCTATGCTTGGGTCATTATTATCCTTGGTTATTACCTGATAGCCACATTGTTACCTATCGACAAGCTGATTGGTCGCATTTATCCTGTCTTTGGTTTTCTGTTGATGGGCATGGCCGTGGCCATTGTTGTGGCTTTTTTCCTTTATAGGCCTGAGATTCCAGAGGTGTGGAGCGGCTTGCAGAATACGCATCCTGATGCGGCTCACAATCCGATCTTCCCCATGATGTTCATCTCCATCGCTTGTGGTGCCATTTCTGGTTTCCATGCCACGCAGTCTCCGCTGATGGCGCGCTGTATGACCAACGAGAAGCAAGGGCGCCCGATTTTCTACGGAGCAATGATTACCGAAGGCGTGGTAGCGCTGATTTGGGCCGCTGCCGCCGCCTATTTCTTCGGTCCCGATAGCCCTGTGGATACGACTGGTAAGGGTGGTCCTGCTATGGTGGGCGTTATTGCCGAAACGTGGTTTACGCCGGTCATCGCTGTCATCACCATTTTGGGCGTTATCAGTGCAGCCGTCACCTCCGGCGATACGGCCTTGCGCTCGGCACGTCTTATCGTTTCCGATTTCATGCATGTGGACCAGAAACCTATTCGCAACCGTCTGATGGTGGCGATACCTATTTTTCTTATTACCGCTGGCATGCTGGTGTATAGTCTGGCCGACAAGCAGGGCTTCGATGTGATTTGGCGTTATTTTGCGTGGGCTAACCAGTTCTTGGCCACCTTTACTTTGTGGGCTATAACAGTCTATCTTAGAAAGAACAAGCAAGGCGCGTGGTTCTTGCTGACAATATTGCCGGCACTCTTCATGACAATGGTAACAGGTTGTTTCCTCTTCGTGGCAGAGAAGGAGGGTTTAGGAAGTATCCTGCCGCGTGGGGTCGGCTACGCTATTGGCGCTGTTATCACGGTGTGTGTGTTGGTTGTGTTTTTGTTGAAATGTAAACCCGTTAAAAATGAAGCTGAGTAAGGAGTGGACGCTTTTCTTGGATCGCGATGGCGTTATCAATGTGAAGATTGATGGCGAGTATATCCATGATGTCAAGCGGTTTGAGGTGCGCGAGGACTTCTGGCAGTCTGCTCCGTTGCTTTTCCCGTTGTTTGGCCGCCGTATTGTGGTGACTAACCAGCAGGGCATAGAAAAAGGATTGTGCACGGCCGAACAAGTGGCCACGGTACATCAGTATATGAAGGATTTGTTGGCGGAAAGAGATCTGCGCTTGGATGCAGTCTATTGCTGCCCCCATCGTGATGGCGCCGGCTGTGGCTGCCGCAAACCCGATACGGGCATGGCTCTCATGGCCCAGCGCGATTTTCCCGAAGTTGATTTTGCCAAGTCGGTAATGATTGGCGACAGCCTGACCGATGTGATGTTCGGGCGGC
>JAEERB010000063.1 GCA_016285615.1 Bacteroidales bacterium | reverse complement strand
AGAAGTGAATAGTGAGGAGTTAAGGAGTTAAAAAGTTAAGGAGTTAAGAGTTATTGAATTATTGAGTTATAGATGTTTCCATAATTCCATGATTCCATAATTCTCTATATCTTTTTGAATTCTGAATTTGTTCTCTGTTCTTTGTTCTCTGTTCTTGAATCCCTACAATCCCTTGATTATCTCCCGCATCTTATCGTAATCCTTCTCTTGTTCTTCGAGCAGTCGCAGTTGGGCGAGGGTACGTACGAGGTTATGTTCAGGATATTGGATTTTGTAGTAAGTGTCGCCGTTTAGAAAGTCGGTGAAGAAGCGGACAGTTTGCATATAGCTCATCAGTTTGGCGCCGAAGGGCAGCAGTTCCTTTTCAGTATCGGTCAAAAAAGTGGCTGTTTTCAGGTAGCCGCGGGTATAGGCTTCAAAGATCTCCATATTCACATGGATATTGTCCAGCACCTTGTCATCTTCCTCGCCCGTATTGGCGGCAGTACGCATAAAGTCACCAAAGTCACAGATAACAAAGCCTGGCATCACCGTATCTAAATCAACGATACAGAGCACTTTGCCATCCTTATCAAACATCATGTTATTCACTTTGGTATCGCAATGGTTGATGCGTTTGGGCAGTTTCCCCTCTTTATACAGGCGCTCTGCGAGGCACATCTCCTCTTCGCGGCGCAGCAGATCATCCACAATATGGCGGTACTCAATCAATCGTCCTACCCTTTGCTTTGCCACGGCCTCTTTCAGTTGCTGTAGGCGGAATACGATATTGTGGAAATTGGGAATCGTCTCGACCAGTTCTTCGGCGGGCAGGTCCGATAGCATACATTGAAAGCGTCCGAACGCTTCGCCAGCCAGAAAGGCCGATTGTGGCGTCACCTTATCGTGCGACGACGCATTCTCAATCAACTCATACACACGCCAATAGTCGCCTTCTGCAGTACGATGATACAACTTCCCATCGTGCGTGGGCACCAGGCGCAGCACTTTGCGATGCAGGTCTGTCTCGCCCGCCTCGGCCAGTTTTTTACGCAGATGATCGGTCACCTTGAGAATGTTGTTCTGCAAGCCATCCACATTCTGAAACACGTGATGATTAATACGTTGCAAAAACCACGAAGGCTCATTCGGGTTGAGATTGCGTACTACATACGAGTCGTTGATGAGTCCCACTTTTACGGGCTTGATATCACCGATTTTATCGGCAGCAGCAAAGTGTGAGATGATTTCTTTCATAAGAGAATACAATTTTACGGGGCAAATATAACGATTTTTGGCGAATTCTTAAACAACCTTCATCCTTCGTGATGATTTGAAAAAATTAGTACTTTTGCGTCACTATTCCACACATTAATTATGAAAAAAACGATACTTACTATTCTTGCCATCTTCCTGTTGATGAGCACCCTTTCAACGAAAGCACAACCCGAATTTGCCCTTCCCAACAACAATTTCGAGCAATGGACCAAGCACCCGGGCTATACGGTTTCCATTGTTATTTCCTCCTACCCTGTGTTCGAGGACTATTACACACCCACTTCGTGGGACTATCTGATTATGCCCGTGCACGAATCGGTATTATACAGCGGCCTCACCATCAACATTGACGCCGACCTGCCACTTTCGAAAATCAGCGCTATCAACGATAATGGCGGCGACAAAGCGGTAAGTCTCACCACATGCAAAATCTCCGACATCGTCATCTCAAGCACCTACAACATTGTTCGTAACTACATCGACTCCATCTATGTCGAAACCACCTTCCCTTCGATGCTTTCGACAGGCACCATCAACCACGAGAATTTCTTGGACATGCTGGATATCATTTCAGAATATGAACCGGTTCCCGGACCGATGTTGGCCGCCTTCGATGAGCAAGGCATCAGCAACTATATGACCAAAGGACTTCCTTTAAGATGGCATCTTCCCTCTTCACTGTCAGGACAATACATTTACAAACCAGCATCGGCGGATGACCATGGTGGCATTCTGCTGATTGGCACACGCTACGACAAACAAAACAGCCGCACACAAGTAGTTGGCGGCGGCTTTAGCGCACTTAATGCGCAAGGAAATGAGTACCAGTCGTTTAATGTAGCATACCAATCCATGCACTACTATAACGAAGATTACGAAGAGGTATATCCCGACACGTTATTCATCATGTTCCTATCGTCGGCTGGCGAAACCAAAGCACAGGGCTCTGAACTCATCCTCGACGACCTGCACTTATACACTGCCGTCGGCAATGGCATTGCCAACAGCGAACCATCGCCGTGGACCATCTACCCCAACCCTGCCACCGACATTGTGCGTTGCACTGCCAGCGAGCCTGTCACTTCACTCACACTTTACGACCTCAGCGGTCGCAAACTGATGGAAACGCGCGATAATCAACTCAATATAAGCACATTGGCGACAGGAATGTATGTTATAGAGGTGAACCACCAATACCGACAGAAGGTAGTGAAGAGATAAGATCAGAATTCAAAATTCAAAATTCAAAGAACAAAGAGATATATAGAATTATTGAATTATGGAAACATCTATAATTCAATAATTCTTAACTCCTTAGTTTCTTAACTTCTCACTCCTCACTTCAACAATTCAACAATCAACACTTCAACATTCTCTTATTGTTTCACAACTCTTACTGTTCCAACAGGAAGTTGTTTCTCAATGACGCGAAGGATATAGACGCCGGCGGCGTATGGTTGCATATCCACTATGGTTTGTAAGCCGGTGACAGATTGACTTGTCAGCAGTCGGCCGTAAACATCGTAAATCTCAATACGTCAATTGGTTAGATTATCCACCGTAACCTTGACCGTAGATGTGGTCGGGTTGGGTGAAACGGCAATATGGCGTTGCAAGGAATTATTAGCCAGGCCCGAAGTGCCGTGTTCCAAACCATTCGATAAGACGACAGGAATCGTCTCCGTGCCACAAGCATCATCCAATTCGGCCGCAATACGATAGTACATCTTCACACCATCGGCAAAAGTATCGTTATATTGCAGCACTGAAGCCTCAACTGTGTCAATGGGTTGCAGCGTATTTTTATCGGCACCACGTAAAATGTAATAAGCCTTAACTTTCTTGCCTTCGTAAGAAGTCCAAGCTAACTTCACCGTATTCTCTGCCACCTCGCGCAACTTGGTCAGATGGATGGTTTGGTGGTCGGCAGCATGAGCAGACTCGTTAAAGCAGCTATCCAACAAGGTTAAACGATAACGGTTAGGCCGCATCATCGGCTCCGACAGCGAGTCGGTCCATGTAGTGCCTTCACCGTATGCAACACGACCGGCATATTCGTACTCGCCCGTCCTAAAGTTCTCACGGTAAATGTTATAGTGTATTACGGGCTCCGTAGCTACCCAACTGATATCGTTGTAATTGTCGTTGCCAACGGTTACCATGCAAATTTCGGGCGTGGGCGCATAGCGCACTATCAGTTTCAAGCAGAAGAGGCTGTCCAAGCCATCGGCAGTCGTGATGTGGATGATATAGTCACCACTTTGCGTCCCCACTTCAATACGCTCATTTTCATACATATATGGCAACTCATCGGAGCAAAGATCCAGCGGTGCCGATTGTATTTCGGCAAAGCGCACCACAATGTTTGCCGAAGCAGTGGCCTGATAGTCGAATTTCACCACACTATCGGGCAGTGAGAGCACTTCCTTCTGTTCAACATCATTGGCTTTCAAGCTGATCCAATAATGACCTTTCTGAGGCGTCATAGTGAATGTTGTTACAGCGTTCATATCCACCAGCAGGTCTCCAGCAGGTGAGACGGAGCCCTGGCCTACGGAGGTGATGTGCAGTTTCACTTTGGTATCGAAGGTTGAAACATCAGTATAAGTAATTCTACCATTGCCACATACAGCCTTAATTCTAACAAAATAGGTGGTTCCTTCGGTCAGATTGGACAAATCGCAACTTGTTGCACTTTGTACGTTTACACTATGCCAATCATCTTCATTTTGAGCCATATACTCTACCTCATATTGCTGTCCTGTCTCACCTGAAGGTGTTTGCCAAACAATGTGAGCACTGCGGTCAGTAATTTGCGAAACGGTGAAGTTCGTGGGTGCGGCGCAAGTGGAGCACGACGCCTTCAACTTGAGCCACGGCGAAGCGGCAGTCTGGTTATTGATGATAGCGCCTGTCTTGACAGTGGCGCCGCTATATGATGAGGCTTGCACATTGCCACTGGTCACTTTGGCCACTTCTGTGCCGCTTTCATCAGTAATGGTAAAATTGGCATAAGTTTGGTAGGTAGTTCCGCGGTTGAAGCCGAAAACCGCCTCCTCACCATTACAAATATTAATATCAAAAGTGGCCGAGGTTTTACCTGCCGGCACATAATATTCTTTAATCCAGATGCCGTTGGCATCATAAATTCTCACACCATTATTCAACGATCCTAACGTAGCATTGCTCACCGTCCAGTTAAGCGTATAGTGGCACTGCTGACCGGCATCGCAATTATCGGTGTGGATATAGCGCTGTGCCGACGGTTCGCTCTTGGCACCGTCCGCTCCACAAGAATAGACATAGAAATCGTAGGTCTTACCTTCAGCCAATTCCAACGTCACAGGATGATGGTCCACTTTCACCTTCGTACCCTTGCCGGCAGCCATACCTTCGGCAGTGCTACCGTGCAAACCATATTCCACCTCCCACTGCGTAGCCTCCGACGGGTCGGTCCAGTCAACGGTCACCTTCGAGCCGTTGGCCGACAGTGTCACGTCGTACGGCATCGGCATCGTGCAGTTATCCAGCGTCAGATCATCAATACGGGCACCGACCAAGCTGCCCGTGGCCACATTGCGGAAGGCCACATATTTGCCACGACCCGTATAGGATGACAGTGGTATTTTGAAATATTTCCATCCCAGAAGCATCAGATCCTCACCCTTGATAGTTGCCACCATTTGGAAGGTAGAAACATCATCAGGATTGGTCATCACACCAATCTCCAACTTCACAGAAGGTCCTGTAGCCAAACCATTAAAGCCCACAACAAGATCTTTCACCTTGGTCTTGCCAGCCACGGGCGGCAGTACAGCCATCGTATAGCCGTTCAAACCAGGATTACCAAACTCATACGCATTGGTGCCATTATGCAAGTTCGTGCCCACACGCGCCTTTTCGCTACCCGACTGCAACTTGGTCCAGCACTTGATATTGCTCTCCACATTGCCAGCCGTACCTTCAATATTGCTATCAAAATCGGTTATGTAAGGAATTTTGATAGCGCAAGGATTGTCGGGCATAGCCTCCACCACCACATCCTGCTCGGCGACGGCTGAACAGCCATTGGCCCAATTGGCGGTTATGGCATAGTGGTAAATGCCGTTAACCTTCAACGGATCTACATATTGCAAAGTGGTGACTGTGGCCAGATGGTAACCGTCGCGGGCGATGTCGTAATTGACCACACCACTGTCGGCGGCGGCTATCTCTGCCTTCAAAGCATTGCAGTAGCCGTGCGACTCTTGGGCCCATGTAATCGTGTTGCCGCTAACAGTGCCCATGATGTTACCCTTGCCATGCTCAGAGCATCGTCCCATATTCATCACTGACGACATGGCCGGCGCCTCCAGATAGATGCCATACCACAACTCTTGTGTGGCATCAATCGTAACGGGCTCATCCAACTGGATGGTATTCCAATTTGAATAATCTAATGAGGATAAATCCAATACTTGTTCAGCCACGATGTTGCCCGGATCGTATTTTCCCCTAACGAAGCTACCGCCTTGATAGACAATCACTTTATACTGCAACGCATCGGCATTAGGCTTGAAAGAGACACTCTTCAACTGCATTCCATGATAGGCAAGCAGGTCGGCCTCGGTATAGCGGTGCATTTGATAGGCCTTGTAAGCCGACGGATAGCTGAGATGGAGGTTAGTGTTCGTGTTCCAAGTGACAGTCACAGGCTTCGAAATGGCAGCCGGCGCATCCCAAAAAAGCTCCACACTTTCGCCTTCATTTATCTCATAATCAAGATTTTCAGGTGCATCACAAGTAACTTCGTAAACCAAGCCTTTCAACTCTACCGTATCCTGGGTAGAGCCCGATGACAACAGCAAACGACCATTTTCATCGGTACTACCTGCATTGAAGCGCACGTACAACTCACCTCCTACCTTATTGAAATCCAACGAGGAAGCGTAATTAACGCCATCGGTACTGATTTGGAAATTGCCCACTGTCGTGAGGTTGATATTATTCTGCAGAAAATAGGTACGCAAAGTCACCTTCTTACTGTCGCTCGGTTTGTTTTTTTCGGCCACCAATACCAGTTCATCGGTATTGAGCAGCATAACGGGGGTCTCCGCATCAATGCCGAAGATGGCCGAACAGCGGTTGTTAAACGTAAGCTGTGGCTGTGTTGGCACGGGATTCAGACTCGACACGAGGAAATAGTTGTTATAGGCACCATTCCAGCCCCAGTTGAAGTGGAAATAATCCTCGTTATCGTAGCCATCGCACACAAAGGCGTGACCACCGGCATCGCCCGCACCATCGTAAGGCATCGGGTGACCCAAATCGAGTTCGGCCTTCAGCATCCTTACCCACTCTTCATCAGTATAGTTATTGCGCGACAGGTGTTTAAGACGATCAGGATAATCAAAATACTTGATGAGGGCGGGTCCCACTCTATCCATAAACGAGCCGCTACCTTTAGGACCGTAGAACATGTCAACGCTCACGCCGCAATGATACGACAGTGTGGCGACGGCAGTCACCTGCTCCGGCGTACTCGAAGCCGTCAGCCTGTTGGGCATGTTGTCATAATCGTATGTAGTATGTTCGTAATCAGCTGTTTGTTCGCCATAATCACCATAGCCGTATGCACTGGAGTTGGCCAGATAGGTATGACTACCCACACCGTGAACAGGATATTCCCAATAGCGAATCACTTGCGCCATGGCTGTAGCCACACAACCCACGGGCACATGGCCGCCAGAGCCAGCGGCATCTTTAGGGCAGAGGCTGTTGTAGTACTCCGTCTGCGCCCAATTGGTTGACAACAGCGGTCCCACCACGGCCGTTCCTTTCGTGGCAGCGTATGAATCGGAGAGCAACGTGGCCCAACGCTCCTGATAGAGCGATGGACATGCCGGCTCATTGATGATAGCCGTAATCTCCTGACTGAAAGCATCTAAAAAGTCTTGCATCTGTATTGGCACATTCTGCGGATCGAAAGCACCTTCGGTCGAGTAGCCGAGCACTGGCGTCACACGGTCATCAGCGGCCACAACCACAAAAGCGTCACCACAGTTGAGCACATAAAAGAGGTCTGTGGACTTAGTTGAGGCAAGCTTTGTAGTAGCCGTATAAGCGACAGAAGGCATGGCCTTGGTGACAGACACATTACGCGATTGGAGAAAATTGTGCGCCACACGTTTTACCGTAGCCATGTCAACTGGATTCGACCAAGCGGGCATAGTTAATAGCCATCCTAAAAAGATGATAGCAAGCAATCTTTTCATAACACTCATTTTACCATTCAATATATAATTTACAAAAATATAATTTTTTATTTTTGCACCCCAAAAAAAAGACGATGAAAGTTCTAAAATTTGGAGGCACATCCGTAGGTTCAGCAAAGCGCATGCAACATGTGGCCGACCTGATTACCGATGGTCAACAGAAGATAGTTGTGCTCTCGGCCATGAGCGGCACCACCAACAGTCTGATACAGATTTCTGATTACGCCAAGCGCGACAATCATGCGGCTGCCGCTGAAGTTCTCAACGAACTCACCCGCAAATATCATCTCGAAATAGACGCTTTATACGCCACCGAGAGCTGCCGAAACGAGGCTCTTCGACGTATTGAAGAGTTTCTCAACCAACTTCGTAAGCTTTACCTCATGCCTATTGGCGAGCAGGTTGAGAAGGAGATTGTCGCCATGGGCGAGCAGATGAGCACCAACATGATGACGCTGCTGCTGCAAGAGCGTGGCGTTAAAGCCACCCTTATGCCGGCGCTGGATTTCATGTGCCTTGACGAGAATGGAGAGCCGTCGCTACCACTCATCACCGAAAAACTGCACGCCATATGGCCGTCCTATAAAGATTACGATATCGTTATCACTCAAGGCTTTATCTGTCGCGACCATAACGGAAGCATCTCCAACCTAAAACGTGGTGGCTCCGACTATTCCGCATCGCTGATTGGTGCCGCCATTGACGCTGACGAAATTCAGATTTGGACCGACATTGACGGTATGCACAACAACGACCCACGCTTTGTCGCCAACACAAAACCTGTGCCGCAACTGTCGTTTGAAGAGGCCGCCGAGTTGGCCTACTTCGGCGCCAAAATCCTGCACCCCACCTGCATCCTACCCGCCAAGTTGAAGAACATTCCCGTGCGCTTGCTGAACACGCTTGAGCCTTCAGCTCAGGGCACAACCATCAGCAATACTTTCAAGCAAGGAAAGATAGAAGCCGTGGCTGCCAAAGACGGCATCTGCGCCATACGTATTCTTTCGGGCCGCATGCTCATGGCCTACGGTTTCCTGCGCCAGATGTTCGAGATTTTCGAGAAGTACCGCACCAGTATCGACTTGATTACCACCTCAGAGGTGGCCGTCTCGCTCACCATCGACAACACCGACCACTTGGACAGCATTGTAGATGAACTGCGAAACCTCGGCACGGTTACCGTTGAACGCAACATGGTCATCATCAGCGTAGTAGGAGACCTTAACACCCAGAATGTAGGCTACGAAGCCAAAGTGGTGGACGCCCTCAAGGAGATTCCCGTGCGTATGATTTCCTACGGTGGTTCCGACCACAACATCTCTATCCTCATCAGAGCCGAAGACAAGACACGCGCCCTGCAAGCTCTTAGCGACCATCTTTTCTAACAATATCATTACTAACACATTATGCTCATTGGCCAATTTCCCACCGAACAATTTCAGAAAATAGAGACGCCCTTCTACTATTACGACATGGATATCCTTCGCAACACGTTAGAGGAGATCAAACGGAGGGCTGTCGATGCCTATATGCAAGTGCATTATGCTGTGAAGGCCTGCGCCACACCTGAGATCATGCGCGAAATTGCAGCTCATGGCTTCGGTGCCGATTGTGTCAACGGAGAGGAGATCAAAGCCGCACTGGCTGCCGGCTTCCCCGCCCACAAAATTGTCTTTGCCGGCGTGGGCAAAACCGACCGCGAAATCCGCTTGGCTTTAGAGCACAACATCTTCTCTTTCAATGTAGAATCGCTACCTGAGCTGGAGGTCATCAATGAATTGGCCAGCGAGATGGGCAAAAAAGCGCCCGTATGTCTGCGCATCAACCCCAATGTCAACGCACACACCCACCAGTATATCACCACCGGCCTCAACGAAAACAAGTTCGGCATCAACATGGAAGAGGCTGTGGATGTAGCCAATCGCTGTCAGCAGTTGCCTAACATCCATCTTCTCGGACTCCATTTCCATATAGGCAGCCAAATTACCGATATGGAGCCGTTCCAAACGCTGTGCGTGCGCGTCAACCAAATAATGGACGAGATGGAAAAAGCGGGGCACAAGCTGTTGCACATCAATGTGGGTGGCGGCTTGGGCGTCAACTACGAACATCCCAACCATTTGTCCATTCCCGATTTTGAGCACTATTTCGAAGTTTTCCGCCACGGACTCAACCTGCGCGAGGGACAGACACTGCATTTCGAATTGGGAAGAAGTATGGTAGCGCAATGTGGCAATCTGATTACCAGAGTTTTATATGTAAAACAAGGCACCCACAAGAAGTTCATCATCGTGGATGCAGGCATGAGCGACCTCATCCGTCCCGCCCTGTACCAGGCCTTCCATCGTATTGAGAATCTCACCTCCAAGCGAGAGGAGGAAATCTACGATGTTGTCGGCCCCATTTGCGAGTCGAGCGATGTGTTTGTCAAGGACTTTGCCGTCTCTGGCGCGCAACGCGGCGACTTGTTAGCCCTGCGTTCCGCTGGTGCCTACGGCGAAATCATGGCTTCGGGCTACAACCTGCGACGACTGCCTGGCCACATTACCAGTGACGACATCAAAAAAAAATGATTGGCTTTGCACAGACAAAGTGAGAAGCAGGTGTTTGCAAAAAATGCCGGCATCACTATTTAATCATAAACGACACGAATGGGCTCAGAGACGAATGGGATTTTAAAAAAAGAGGGATTCTTTAAAAATCTTTTCGGCAATCGTATTTTGAAACATGCGGCGACATTGATTTCAGGTACGGTCATCGCCCAAGTGATTCTTATCGCTGTCCAACTGATTATCAGAAGAATGTATTCCGCCGACGACTTCGGAGCCTTCTCGCTTTATATGAGTATCGTCGGGGTGCTTGTGGTGGTGGTTACCATGCGCTACGAACTGTCGGTGGTGCTACCCAAAGAGGAGAAAACCTCCGTTGCAATTTTAGTTGGTGGCATTTTCATTTCACTGATTATCAACTTAATAATACTTGCAACCATCTATTTCTTCCAACAGCCTATCATTCGCATGCTCAATTTCCCTATTGAATATGCCCACTGGCTTTACCTTGTACCTCTCTCAACATTATTATTTTCTGTATATCAATTCTTTAACTATTGGCTGACACGCCGTTCCGCATTCAAGGCCATCTCGTTGAACAAGATGTGCCGACGCGCCTCAGAAGGCGTGACGCAAATAGGCGCAGGAGTGGCAAAAATACAAGTTGGCCTGCCCGTTGGAGATATCGTGGGCAACAGTGTCAACATTGTGTCGGCCTATTTCCAGGCGGCACGTCGGGTACTCTCATTCAAAGGACAATCGTTGAGCACAGTGACGCAAGCCTTGAAAGAATACAATGAATTTCCTAAATATCAGGCTGTTCCTGCTGTGTTAAACACGCTGAGCATGCTGCTGCCTGTCTTTTTCCTCAACGCCTTTTTCGGCGTCACCGTCACGGGCTACTTCGACCTGAGTCGCCAGATTCTGGCGGTGCCCATCGCCTTCATCACCGCGTCGCTGATGCAGGTGCTACTCAAGGAATTGCGCGACAAAGTGGTTGACAAGCAGAAGATTACGCCCACCATCTTAAAAACAGCCCTAGTGCTAACCGCCATTATCCTCCCGTTTGTGGTGATTATCCTGTTGTGGGGGCCGCAGTTGTTCTCGTTCTTTTTCTCCGCCGTTTGGAAGGAATCCGGGCATTATGCACAAATTCTCACCTTCGCCTTTGCCATACAGTTTGTCGTTTCTCCGCTAAGCATCTGCTTTACCGTTTTGGAAAAACTGAAAACCCTGGCAGCCTGGCAAATCGGCTATTTCTTGCTGGTGATGGCACTCTATTTCTTCCGCCATCTACCTGTAGATCAATTCCTTTGGATTTTTACGGCATTGAATCTCATTGCCTATTCCATCTATTTCATTCTGATTCTTTTTAACTGTAAAAAAATTGACAGAGAGTTATGAAAAGCCTAAAAGACAAGTTATTACAGTTACTAAGTAATCGAACGGCACACATCATACTTTTTTTTGCCTACTATGTGCTGATGGTGGTGGAATACGGCCATTTCGTCTGCCCTCATTTCCCACATTTGCATTTCCAGTGGGCCTGTTCAGTCGCTACTATGTTATGGGGTGCGCTACTGCTGGTGGTGCTGGCACTTTGCATCTTCTGGCTTAAACCCTCATCTTCATTTGCCTACGCGCTCAGCATCTTCGCGGCAGTGCTTTTCGGCGTGCCCGCCATCGTCTTTTTCCAATTCGGTGGCGGCAGTATATTTCCGTGCCTTTATGCACTGCTGTTCACCTTCTTAATCTCCAGCCACTGGCTTCAAATACCATCGTTCAAATCGCCCCTCGTACCGCAACGGTTTCAGATGCCGACACTGCTGGCCTTGGCGCTGCTAGCGCTCATTCCCTTTATCATCACCTTTGGCATGGATGTCCATTTCAATGCCTTCTCGATGGGCTTGGAGGTTTACGATGTCAGGGAAGCCGCCCAGCTGCGCACCACCACACTGACGGCTTATCTTTTCGGACCGCTTGTCAAAGTGCTGTTGCCCTTACTTCTGGTTTATGGCGTGTGGCGTCGAAACGGCTGGGTCATCGCGTTCGCCACAGTTGCCATGCTCTATATTTTTCTGGTCAACCCACACAAAGCCGTTGTGTTATCGCTGTTTTTGGTACTGGCATTCTGTCTGTTTGACGACTATGATGCCAAAGCGGGCTTTATTCTGTTCGGCGTAGTGCTGATGGTGGCGGCAGGAGCCCTATTTACGCTGGCCACAGGGAATATTCTACCCGAAAGCATTATGGTAAGAAGGATGTTCTTTACGCCAGCCCAACTCAGCAGCGTCTATTTCGCTTATTTTGAGCACAATCACCTTTATTTGTCACATAGCATTTTGAGTCATTTCTTCGTCTATCCCTACGAACTTGACCCACCACACTTGATTGGCTACTACATGTACGGAAGAACCAATGTGAGCTGCAACACAGGATTTATCGGCGACGGATTTATGAACTTCGGTCATTGGGGATCATTGGTTTTCACCATAGGAACTGCGGCCGTATTTCGCTTTTTCGAGTGCCTTAAAATGCGCCCGATTTTCTTCGGTGTGATAGTCCTTACGATGTTCACCTTTTTGAATGGAGCCTTTTTGACTAGCCTGCTGACACATGGTGTTCTCTGCTTTATGCTAATAGCGCTCTTCTTTTTAAAAACTGATAATGATTTGAAAGAATGAAAAATAAAATCTGTCATCTAACCTCTGTTCACCCGAAACTTGACACCCGGATTTTCTGGAAGGAGTGCGTCTCCTTGCAGCGCGCGGGATTTGATGTGAGTTTGGTGGTGGCAGGTGCCGATGACGATGTGGTTGAAGAGGTAAAAATCTACGGTGTACGCAAGTTTGACAACCGTTTTGAGCGCATTCTCAGATCGGGGAAATCGATACTCGGCAAAGCCCTGGAGATAGATGCGGACCTCTACCATTTTCACGACCCCGAATTGCTCTCTGTGGGTGTCAAGTTGGCTCGTCGCGGGAAGAAGGTGGTGTATGACAGTCATGAGGACTTACCTCGCCAAATACTGACTAAGCCGTGGATTCCCAAGTGTTTGCGTGGCATGATGTCGCATCTGGTAGAATGGTGGGAGAACCGTCATGTGCGGAAAATGAGTGCCGTAGTGACGGCCACGCCACACATTCAAGAGCGCTTCCAGAAAGTGACCGCTGCACAAGTTGTGTCGGTGTGCAACTATCCCATAATAAGCGAAATAACGCCTGGAACAGATTGGGAGAACCGCCAGCAAGCCGTCTGCTACGTGGGGGGACTCTTCCTTGAACGCGGCATTTTTGAAATGGTGCATGCTGCAGGAAATGCCCATGTACGACTTAAATTGGCGGGGTCCTTTTCACCTCTGTCGTTGCAAAATGAAGTGGAAAAGGAGAAAGATTGGCAACTTATT
>JAEERB010000253.1 GCA_016285615.1 Bacteroidales bacterium | reverse complement strand
ATGAGTGATACCAAGAACAACGCAGAAGATTCACCTCGCGTGGTCAGTTCTCATGATATTCACATTGATGCAGAATATGCCGAATGGATTGCAGAACTGAAACATCGCTACCGTTCAGCTCAAGTGAAGGCCGCAGTCCGTGTTAATGCCGAGAAACTTCTGTTCAATTGGCAGCTAGGTCGTGATTTAGTCCAAAAGAAAGCAGAAGAACGATGGGGAGCTGGCGTTGTCGAACAAGTAAGCCTCGACTTGAAACGTGAATTTCCTAATGCCGGAGGATTTTCCACATCCAATCTGTGGTTTATGAAACGATGGTATTTGTTTTATACGCAAGGGGATTCCCAAATTCTCGAACAAGCTGGAAAAGAATTACAACTACTTAAAAATCAACACAAAACAAAACTTTACCAAATTGGTAAAGAATTAGATGGAGAAAAACTTTACCAAGATGGTAAAGAATTTCCATTACCTTTTGCTCTTGTACCGTGGAGACACCATATCGAGATTCTGTACAGATGCAAATCCATTGAGGAAGCGTTGTTCTATATCGCCAAAACTATCGAACAAGGATTGAGCCGCGATGCTCTCATCAACTGCATCAAAGCAAATCTTTACGAGCATCAAGGTAACATACCCAACAACTTTGCCGACCATTTGCCCAATCTACAAAGCAAACTTGTTCAAGAAGTACTGAAAGAGAACTACGATTTTGGATTTGCTACAGTTGAGCATGAAATCTATGATGAATCAGAATTGGAGGAGGCTCTCTCACAAAACATAACCGACCTGCTATTGGAATTGGGCTCTGGATTCGCATTCTTGGGCCGACAACAACAATTAGTAGTTGGAGGACGCACTCGCAAGATTGATCTCTTGTTCTACCATATACGTTTGCGCTGTTACATCGTCTGTGAACTCAAAGCCAGGCCCTTTGAGCCTGAGTTTGCAGGAAAATTGAATTACTACGTGAATGCTGTAGACGAATTAATGAAATCAGACGATGACAATCCAACTATTGGCTTACTTGTATGCTCCGACATGAATAAAACAGATGTTCAATGGTCTTTTCGTGGCATCAGCACACCAATGGGAGTGGCAACTTACAACAATATTCGAATTAAAGACGCCTTGCCAAGCCAAGAACAACTTGCAGAACGGGTTCGATTGTTACAGAAAGAATTACACGAAACTAAGCGCTTAATGAATAAAAGTAAATAAAAACCTCAGGCTAAGTCGCTAAGTTTTAAAAAGAAGGCAATAATTAGACAATCAATGGTATCCACCTGTCTGGGATATCATGAATGGCTGTGAAACTTCATGAAAAATAATTATTGATGGACATTCATGGCCATTCGTGCTCTATTCAATGGGCAGTCTTTGTTGTTTGAAAAAAAAAGTGTAATTTTGCCGACAAATTAAGAGAACACTTCATATCATTAACAAATACAATTTATAGACGAATTATGCCTAAACTATCAGAACGCAGCTTGAAGATGCCGGCATCGCCCATCCGTAAGCTTGCTCCGTTTGCCGCTGAAGCTAAAAAACGCGGTATCAAAGTGTATCATCTGAACATCGGTCAGCCTGACATCCACACCCCCGAGGAAGGTCTGGAAGCAATCAAGCACGTGGACCGCAAGGTGCTGGAATACTCGCCCTCTCAGGGCATCCCCAGCTATGTGGAGAAACTGGTAGGTTACTACAAGCGCTATAACATCGACCTAAGTGTTGACGACATCATCGTGACCTGCGGTGGCAGTGAGGCTGTACAGATGGCCTTCATGGTGTGCCTCAATCCTGGTGACGAAGTCATCATTCCCGAACCTGCATACGCCAACTACATGGGCTTTGCCTGCGAGACCGGCGCTGTGGTTCGCACCATCACGACCCACATTGAGGACGGTTTTGCATTGCCTCCCGTCGAGGAGTTTGAGAAGGTGATCAACGAGCGCACCCGCGCCATCATGATCTGCAACCCCAATAACCCGACCGGTACGCTTTACAGCCGCGAGGAGCTGATGCGTCTGCGTGACCTGGTGAAGAAATACGACCTGTTCCTGTTTGCCGACGAGGTTTACCGCGAGTTCATCTATAGCGATGCTCCCTATACCAGCGCCATGCATCTGGAGGGTATCGAGAATAACGTCATCATGATCGACAGCGTGTCGAAGCGCTATAGCGAGTGCGGTATCCGTATCGGTGCCTTCATCACCCGCAACAAGGAAGTGCGTGCTGCCGCCATGAAGTTGGCTCAGGCCCGTTTGAGTCCTCCCCTTATCGGCCAGCTCGTTGCCGAAGCTTCGCTTGACGCACCTCAGGCCTACCACAAGGGCGTATATGACGAGTACATCGCTCGCCGCAACTGCCTGGTTGAGGGTCTGAACAAGATTCCCGGAGTCTTCTGCCCGATGCCCATGGGTGCCTTCTACACCGTGAGCAGGCTGCCGGTAAAAGACATTGACGACTTCTGCCGCTGGTGTCTTGAAGAGTTCAACTACGAGGGTGAGACCGTTATGATG
>JAEERB010000252.1 GCA_016285615.1 Bacteroidales bacterium | reverse complement strand
CTCGACCGCAACATCTCAACCCAGTACTTTGAGCGGAGACTAGCTGCTCAACTTCCTGCAAAAGTGGAAGACTTACCAAAATCAACAGAACGTGATCCAAAAGAATACATCAAAAACCCGATGGTTGCGGAGTTTATGGGATTCCGAAGAGATTCGGTCTATTCTGAAACAGAACTTGAACAGGCTCTTATCAACAACCTTGAAAAATTCATCCTTGAGCTCGGACCCTGTTTTGCCTTTGTGGAAATGCAGCAGCATATTGTAACCGATACGGCTGACTTCTTCATCGATTTGGTTTTCTACAATTACAAGATGAAGCGTTTTGTCATCTTCGAGTTGAAGACACACCGACTGACCCATCAGGACATTGGACAACTTGACATGTATGTCCGTATGTATGATGACTTGGTCAAGGGTGAGGATGACCAGCCTACCATTGGCGTGCTGCTTTGTACGGATACTGATAACACCATAGCAAGGTATTCGGTGCTTCATGAGAGTGACCAACTTTTTGCGGCCAAATATATGACCTACATGCCCACCGAGGAGGAATTGCGCAGGGAAATTGAACAGCAAAAGCAGTTCTTCTTGGAACAGCATAAAGGCAATATTGATAATGATGATTAAAAACAGGCGATTATGACCCAACTCCATGAATCAGATATTGAGCAAATGCTTATCGACCAGCTGAAAGCCAAAGGCTACAAGTATCTTTATGGCCCCGACATTGCGCCCGATGGCGAAACGCCCATGCGTGCCAGTTTAGAGGAGGTGGTGCTGCGCGACAAGTTGGAAACTGCTGTAAAGCGGCTCAACCCGTCGTTGCCTTATCAGGTTCAGGATGAGGCGGTGAAGACAGTGTTGCGTATCAGTTCGCCTGATGTGCTGGCCAACAACGAGGAGTTTCATCGTCTGCTTACGGAAGGCGTGCCTGTGTCAGTTCATAAAGACGGTGTGGAACGCGGTGCAAGAGTTTGGCTCATCGACTTCAACGACCCGTGGAACAACGAGTTTACGGTAGTCAACCAATTTACCATCATCGAAAATGGTCATAATCGTCGTCCGGATGTGGTTTTGTTTGTGAACGGTTTGCCATTGGTCATCTTCGAACTGAAAAATGCAGCCGATGAGAATGCCACCCTTCAAAGTGCCTATCGTCAGATTGAGACTTACAAGCAGCAGATACCATCGTTGTTTACATACAATGGATTAGTCGTTATCTCCGATGGGCTGGAGGCGCGGGCAGGCTCGCTTTCGGCGGGCTTCAGCCGCTTTACGGCTTGGAAGAGCGAGGACGGAGAGAACATCGCTTCACGTTTGGTAAGCGAACTGGAGGTGCTGGTCAATGGCATGATGCGTAAGGATACCCTACTTGACCTGATTCAGTCGTTCACGGTATTTGAGAAACAGAAACAAGAAGATTTGAAGACAGGTCTGACCACGATTAAGACCGTCAAGAAGATAGCCGCCTACCATCAATACTATGCCGTCAACAAGGCGGTGGAGTCAACCTTGCGGGCTACAGGCATCAACCAAAAATCCATTGTTGCGGAATCGCCTGCCAACTACGGTTTCAATACCGTACAGGAACAGCAGCCCGGTGACCATCGTGCCGGTGTGGTGTGGCACACGCAGGGCAGCGGCAAGTCGTTGACGATGGTGTTCTATACAGGCAAGATTGTGCAGCAGCTCAACAATCCGACCATTGTGGTCATCACCGACCGCAACGACTTGGACGACCAGCTTTTCGATACCTTTACAGGTGCGAAACAATTGTTGCGGCAGACACCAGTCCAAGCTGAAAGCCGCGAGCATTTGAAAAAACTTTTGTCGGTGCAGTCTGGTGGTGTGATATTCACCACCATCCAAAAGTTCCAACCTGAGTCGGGTAATGTCTACGACACGCTCACAGACCGCAGCAATGTTATTGTAATTGCCGATGAGGCGCACAGGACGCAATATGGTTTTAAGGCTAAGACGGTTGATGTGAAGAATGAGGCTGACGAGGTGATTGGCTCTGAAATCAAATACGGTTTTGCCAAGTATTTGCGCGATGCGCTACCCAATGCCACATATCTCGGCTTTACGGGAACGCCTATCGAGAAAGAGGACAAGAACACACCGGCTGTTTTCGGCAACTATATTGACGTTTACGATATTGCTCAAGCGGTGGAAGATGGCGCTACGGTGCGCATCTACTATGAAAGCCGTCTCGCCAAGGTGGAACTCAGTGATGAAGGACGCCAACTTGTGGAAGAGCTTGACAAAGAGCTGGAGACCGAAAACATGAACGATGTCCAGAAAGCCAAGGCGAAATGGACGCAGTTGGAAGCGTTGATAGGTAGTCCCAATCGTTTGAAAAATATTGCAAAAGATATTGTCACACACTTTGAAGAACGTCAAAAAGTGTTTGAGGGCAAGGCAATGGTTGTGGCGATGAGCCGCCGCATTGCCGCCGAACTGTACGATGAAATCATCAAACTTCGACCCGAATGTCATTCCTATTATTTTGCGAAAGGTGCGTTA
>JAEERB010000062.1 GCA_016285615.1 Bacteroidales bacterium | reverse complement strand
AAGCGCAATAATATTCTCAAGACCGAGGAGACCAAGATTTTCTGGGGTCACGACTATCTGATTACGGTGGGCAACTCGCACTATGTGGTGCAAGACCTGTTCAATCTGGCCAAATTGGACAAGACGGAGCTGGAAGAGGATGACCTGCGCGGCACCAGCGACATTATCCTCTACAAAGTGCTGGAGAGGATGATGAAGGAGACCTTCCTATTGGTAGAATTGATGGGCAGTGAGATTGAGAACATCAACCACGAGTTGTTCAGCCGGAAGCCCGAAAAGATCATCGAACAGATCTCGCGCGTGAGGAAAAACATCATCCAGTTGAACACCATGTTCAAGCCGCAACTGCGACTCTTCCACCAATTCGAATCGGGCGACATCCGCGGCTTTGCTGAAGATATGGAAGACTACTGGGGCAACATCCTCGACTTCTACCAGAAGATGTGGGATATGGTGGACGACTACGGCGAATTGGTCGCTGGCCTGTCGAGCACCTTCGACTCGTTGATGGCCAACAAGACCAACGAAATCATGCGCATCCTCACCATCATCTCGACCATCGTACTACCTCTTACCTTCATCACGGGCCTTTACGGCATGAATGTGGCCCTGCCGCTGGATAGCCATCCTTACGCTTTCGGCATCATCCTTTGCATTTGCGCCGTGCTGCTGATTATTCTGCTCATCTGGTTTATCAGGAAACGATGGATTTAGGGAACTGAAAGTTGAAAACTGAAAACTGAAAGTTTATTATGACAAAGAAAATTGCGGTTTTTCCAGGTTCTTTTGACCCCTTCACCAAGGGACACGAGGATATTGTACGCCGGGCGCTACCGCTGTTCGACGAACTCTATATCGCTTTTGGACGCAATGTGGCCAAAGAGCGTCTGTTCGACGTGACCGCGCAAATGCAGTCGGTGGCCCGCGTGTTCGCCGATGAGCCGAAAGTGAAAGTCATTGAATACCAAGGACTCACCTGCGACTTTTGTCACAACATCGGAGCCCAATACATTGTACGCGGACTACGCAACGCCTTAGATTTTCAGTACGAGAGCGAGATGGCGGCCATCAACAAAGAGTTAGCTCCGGACATTGAGACGCTGTTTATCCTCACCAACCCGCGTTGGGCTCACCTCTCCTCTTCAACCGTGAGAGAATTATACAAACACTGCGGTCCATATCAGAACTTCCTACCTTCGAACGAATGCGAAAAGTAATCCTCTGTTGCATATTGTCCCTGCTGTTTGCGCTTCCGTTGTCAAACAGGGCCAGCGCACAGAAAGTCAACGACATCGTCATTGAGGGAACCGCTGAGTTTGCCAAAGGAGAAGATATACGACTGGTCATTTTTGACGACCTGCTCACCTATACCCCAAAAACCGTTGCCACCGCTAAAATATCCAAGGCTGGCAAGTTCTCTTTGAAATACAAAGCCACACAAATAACTTTGGCTCAATTGGTTATAAGAACCTCCAAAGCCGAATTTTTCCTTGTGCCTGGCCGCAGTTACTATTTCGACATCTCCATGGACGAGCAGCTATTCCAACTGCTTGACCCTGAATATTATGGAGGCGTACTCCATCTAAAGCCGTCCGTCATTGACACCAACGACCTCAACTACAAAATCTTCCGTTTCGCCAACTTCTACAACCGCATAACCGACTATTTCCAAGACGAACTGCTTTATCGCCCCAGTCGCGACATACTCGACACCATTGAGAGGGAAGTCGCCCAGCGCTTCGGTTTGCGCTACCAACCCGACAACTTCTACCTCTCATACATCTACTACAGCGTCGCCTCGACCGACCTGATGATCAACCAGAAATACCCCAAACAGCTGTACGAGAAGTATTTCGACAACGAATACCTCCTGTACGACAACCCTGCCTATATGAACTTCTTCAATGGTTTTTACGACCAATACCTGCTAAACTCGCACTTCATCAACCAAGGCATTTTAGGCAAATACATCAACGACCAGCCCGACTATCTGGCCCTTTTCAACGAGGTGGGTCGCGACCCGTTACTGGTAAACGAGCGCATCAGAGAGTTGGTCATCATCAAAAACTTAGGACAATTCTATGATAATGAGGAATTTGACCAAAGAAACATCCTTCAAATCCTCGATTACATACAGCAAAGCACCCGCTTCCCCGCGCACAAGAAAATCATCGACAATGTGAAGAACCAAATTTTCCGTATGCGCAGCGGCACCGACTTCCCGTACGTCAACTTCAAAGAGGCCAGTGGCGCCAATTTCAACCTGAAAAAACTTCAGGGCAAGTGGGTTTATTTGCAGATCTTCAACAGCTCGTGCGAGGACTGCATTCGCAATATGCTCATCCTCAAAAAGCTGCAAGAGACCTATCCTGACAAGTTGGCCATTGTTAGCCTGTCGGTCGATTTTGACGAGAGCAAGTTCGTCCAGTTTGTCAGTCGCTACGGCGAACAATTCCCGTGGTCGTTCATCCATTTCAACGACCAGTACGAATGGCTTGCTAACCTAGAGATTGGCAATCTGCCCGACAACCTGCTTATCAGTCCCAATGGCAAACTGATGCAACGCTACGCTCCCGATGCCGACCGCGACTTGCCACGAATGCTGCAGCAAATGTTCCCGGAAGAGGAAATTGACAATAACCCGATGTTTAGAAAAGTGGAAAACTGAGAACGGAGAACGGAGAGATGAGAGATAAGAGATAAGAGGAAATTCAAAGAACAAAGAACAGAGAACAAATAATTCATAACATTTTAAACTCAACCCTATGAAAATACTCTTTACTTTTTTTGCAGCTATGTTGCTATTTTCGGCCGTTTCGGCACAAACTATCACTTTAAAGTTTGTCGGCAAAGACGGCGACAACCAAGAAGTTCCTTTTGACCGTGTTACCATTAAGAATGTCACCCGAGCATGGACAGAGACCCTCACATGGCCTGACGACACCGTGCTGACAATGACTCCTACGGGCATCAAGCATTTTGCTTCAGACAACTGCTTTGCTTTGTCGCAAAACAATCCCAACCCGTTTGAAGGCACCACATACACCAGTCTGGCCGTAGCCGAAAACGGAACGATGAATGTTGAGATTACCGACCTTACAGGCCGCCTTATCACAAAACAATCGCTAACTTCCATCCAACCCGGCAACCACCAACTGCGTGTCACCTTAGCCACCCCGGGCATCTATTTCCTGACTGCCCGCATGAACGGCCAAACCTCATCGATAAAAATGGTGAACAGCGGCCGCAGCGGCTCCAACACCGTAGCCTTTGTCGGCTCGAATAACCCCAGCGCCACCATGAAGGGCATCACCAACCGCCCCTTCCAAGTGGGTGACATGATGGAATACACAGGCTACACCAAAGCAAAAGTTGCAGAAGCCGCAAGTGCTCCCGTACGGCAAGCGCTAACCGAATCGCAGACCATTACCTTACAATTCGGCATCACCTTGGGTGCCGACAGTCTGCCCTGCCCTAGCACTCCCACCGTTACCGACATTGACGGCAACGAGTACTCAACCGTGGTCATCGGCTACCAATGCTGGATGAGAGAAAACATGAAAACCACACGTTTTGCTAACGGTGACAGCATCAATTTTGCCGACACACTCAGTTGCACCCAAGCCCTCCGTTATTTCCCCAACGGTGATGCTGGACTCTTAAAAACCTACGGATATCTGTATAACTGGCCGGCAGCCTCACATAACAGCACCACGGGCAGCGAAGAAAATCCATCTGGCTTACAGGGCATTTGCCCCGACGGCTGGCATGTTCCCAGCAGACTCGAAGTACAGCAAATGTTTGATGTTCTGCATAGTACGAAGAGATTCCAGTGCGATGCACATAACAACGAATATCCTGAAAACCTGATTGCCAAATCCATTGCTGACACCACCGGCTGGACAGAATATACCTCAGTATGCTCTGTAGGTTATGAGCAATCCGCAAACAATGCCACAGGCTTCACAGCCCGTCCCGCAGGACAACTCAAAGGTGATGACTGGAATCAGTACAGATATTTCTCGGAATTTGCCTACTTCTGGACCTGCTACACATGGGCAGACGATCAGAAAGCAGAAGCCTTCCACCTCAATTATTCAGGTAAAATGCTATATACCAGCAATCAGAAATACGACTACGGTTTCTCAGTACGCTGCGTTAGAGACTAACAAATGAAAAAACGAATCCTTGTCACACTGGCTCTTGTATTGGCGACGGCCACTATCGCATTGGTGGTGGCCATCTTCAAGCTATACGTCGAGGCCGAGAAGGTGCAACGCAGCATATTTGTCAGCGAAGTGCTCTCGGCAGGCGATGATATTGTGAACAAGATAGATGCGGTATTGAAAGGCGACACCCTGCCTTCACCGCCCGTAGCCGACGTCAAGTCTGCCAAGGATTCCTCCTCTGTTATCTTCCAGAAGTTCGCCAAGAAGTTCCTACTCGACTCGGCCTCCACCAAGCCTGTCGGCGTGGTCAAATCGACCATCACCTACAAGGGCAGCAACGCCATCATCTCTGAGTTTGACACCATCTACTTTGATGCCACCTACAAGAACGGCGACCGCTTCCTGCCCACCAAATGGGAAACCGACCTTGACGCCACCATCCAGTTCAAGGAGACGCACAAGAACCCCAACAAGTCGGACACGCGAATTATCCCGGGCAACTACATCGAGATGGACAGCAACTCGCGCGCCCTACTCAACCGCGAATTTCTGCATCGCATCATCAAGGAATCGCTCGTTGAACAGAGCATCACCACCGACTTTGACTTTGCCCTGCTCAATATTCTCACCTCTGAATTTGTGGTGCCGCCGGCTGAATATTCCGAGGAGACCGTGCTCAAGAGCGAATATGTCTTCACTTTGAAGTACAACGAGAAGTTCAGTGCGCCCCACTACCTCATCCTCTATTTTCCCGCCGAGCGTGGCGTTTTCTTCCAGAGGATGAGCGTGATAGCCATTCTCATCATCGTCTTCCTGCTGACCATTCTCATCATCAGCGGCACGACATTGGGCCGCCTGTACAGGCAGAAAAAAATCACCGATGTCAAGAACGACTTTGTCAACAACATCACCCACGAATTCAAGACGCCCATCTCCACCATATCGCTGGCATGCGAGGCGCTGAGCGACGAGAACATCACCGATGCGGGCTTCCGCAAGACCTACATCTCCATCATTCAAGATGAGAACAACCGCCTGAAGAAGATGGTGAACGACATTTTGCAGCTGGCGCAACTCAACAAGGGGCAGTTGGCCATCAAGCTGGAACGTATTGATGTTCATAAGATTATACAGCATGTTGCCGATGCGGTTTCGCTGCAAATTTCGTCCAACGACGGCACACTCCGCCTTCTGCTCGACGCCGAGAATCCCATCATTCTCGCCGACCCGTCGCACATCGAAAATGTCATCATCAACCTGACCGAAAATGCCATCAAATACTCACCCACAAAACCGGAAATAGAGATTCGCACTTTTTCCGACAAAAAGCACCTCACTATTTCCATCAAGGACAACGGAATCGGCATTTCAAAGAAAGACCAGAAGAAGATTTTCAACGAATTTTACCGTGTTTCCAAGGGAAACATACACGATAACAAAGGTTATGGACTGGGACTTGGATATGTGAAAAAAATTGTATTTTTACACGGTGGATTTATTACCGTGGAAAGCGAGCTCAAACACGGCAGCACTTTCACGATTCACTTACCATTAAAAAAATAGCATTATGGAAAATAAAATCAGAATCCTACTCGCCGAAGACGATGTCAATTTGGGCAAAGTTCTCACCGAATACCTTACCGCCAAGGGCTATGTGGTAGCCCATGCCAACAATGGAGAGGTGGCCTACGAGATGTTCTGCGCACATGATTTCGACATCTGCCTTATTGACGTGATGATGCCCCTGAAAGACGGCTTCACCTTGGCGAAAGAGATACGCAAGCTGGACAAGCACATTCCTATCATCTTCCTGACTGCCAAGAGCTTGCAAGAAGACATGATTGAAGGTCTCTCGATTGGCGGCGACGATTACATCACGAAGCCTTTCTCGATGGAGGTACTGCTGGCACGCCTGCAGGCACTGATTCGTCGGACCATGCCCGAAAGCGGTGAGCCAGCCCAAACCACCTTCCAGATGGGAAGTATCGTTTTCGACTCCAATAAACAATCGCTGACTTACGCCAACGGCAAAGAGGTGAAACTCACCACACGCGAGGTCGAATTGCTGGTGATGCTGCTCAACAAAAAGAACGAACTGCTGGAGCGCGGCTACGTGCTCAAGAAAATCTGGGGCGACGACAGCTACTACAATGCCCGCAGCATGGACGTTTACATCACCAAACTGCGCAAGCATTTCAAGGACGACCCGTCGGTACAGATCATCAACATTCACGGCAAAGGATTCAAAATCGTCCTCTAACCACGATTAGCGGCTATTTTAGCGCCTTCAAGACGCCTTTTAGCTGCACTTTTCGTTGAACAAAAACACCTATTCATTGATACAACATCGGCATTGGTTGAAAAACTTCTGCCGATGTTCTTATTATATGGTGATAATCACTATATTTGCAAACTTTAAAAAAATAGGCTTTTATTACATAAAAGCACTTGAAAATTAGATATTTATCATTGATTATTGCAAACACAAAAATCGTTCTGATATGACGAAACTCACCACAAAGGCCGGAAGCATTTTGCTCATATTTTGCATTCTGACCGCTTGTACACTTCCAACGGCTCACGCACAAGACAGCATCCACGTGGATTTGAAGAAGACCATTGAGATTGCGCTGGTTGGAAGTCCTACCATACGCATTGCCGACAGAACCATCGAATCGAAGAAATACTACAAGAAGGAGCAGATTGCGGCTCTCTTCCCCGATGTGTCGCTGTCTGCTGCTTACCAAAGAACGCTGAAAAAGCAAAAGATGGCTATGGAAATGGGGGGTAACCTCATGGAGATTGAGGTAGGTATGTACAACAACTACTCAGCTAGTGCCAGCTTGTCGTTGCCATTGGTAGTGCCTGCCTTATGGAACAATGTCAAGCTGTCGCAACAGGATGTGGAGTTGGCCATCGAGTCGGCCCGCTCATCGCGCATTGCCACCATCAACGAAGTGAAGAAAGCTTACTACTCGCTGCTGCTGGCGAAGGAGTCGTACCGCGTGCTGAAGCTCAACTACGACAACGCTGCCTACAACAACAAGACCGTGACCGACAAGTACAACCAGGGCATGGCCTCCGAATTCGACAAGGTGCGTGCCGATGTAAACCTCAAGACGCAGGAGCCCAACCTCTCCTCTGCCAAACGTGCTATCGACTTGGCAACCATGATGTTGAAAGTCATCATCGGCGTTGACATTAACGAGCCGATGATTTTTGACGGTTCCTTGGCCGACTACGAGAACGAAGTCATCAACTACCAATCAAACAACATTGAGAACCTCTCACTCGGCAACAACTCCGACATCAAGCAATTGGAAATCAACCAAGAGAAGTTAGAGACGAGCATGAAGCTCATCAAATCGGCCAGCTGCCCCAACCTGGTGCTGAGCGGCAGTTACCAATACATGACCATGAACAACGACTTCGACTTTGCCAACTATCACTGGTTTCCCTACTCGGTAGTGGGCCTGTCGCTGCGTGTACCCATCACATCATGGGCAGCCACCTCCTTCCAAATCAAGGAGATGAAGCTCTCGATGGCCAACCTGCAGGACCAGAAGGAATATGTGGAGAACAACCTGCGTGTCAGCGTCAAGAACAGCGTTGCCAACATCAACAATGCTGTTGACGAACTGGCCTCCAACAAAGAGACGATGCTGCAAGCCGAGAAGGCTTACGACATTGTGCAAAAGCAGTACGAAGTGGGCATGGCCACCTGGCTGGACCTCAATTCGGCCGAGCTGACCATGACACAAGCCCGTCTGCTCTACAGCCAATCCATATACAACTACCTGACCGCCAGATCAGAACTGGACGCTGTCTTAGGTTCAAACGAAATTCGATAATTAAACAATCCAAAATAATAAAGAAAAACAACCATGAAGAAGATTCTTTCATCGATGATGTTGGTTGCCACCCTCATACTGGCAGTCTCCTGTACACAGAAAAAGGATGAAACGGGCGTTCAGACGGCCCAGAAAATGAAAATCAAGGTGGCACAAGTCACCAAACAGGAAGTGGAACAGTTGTACGAATACACGGCCATTGTGGAAGCCGAAGCGGTTAACAACATTGCCCCGCTTACAGGCGGCCGTATTGACAAGATATACGTTGAAGTGGGCAATTACGTAAAGAAAGGACAGCTGCTAGTCCAAATGAACGCAGCCAACCTGAAGCAGACCAAGGCACAACTCGACAACTTGGAGACCAACTTCAAGCGTATGGACGAGCTGTACAAAGTAGGCGGCGTCACCAAATCGGATTGGGATGCGATGAAGACCAACCTGGAAGTGACACGCACATCCTACGAGAACCTGCTGGAGAACACTCAATTGCTCAGTCCTCTGAACGGCGTTGTGACGGCTCGTAACTACGATAGCGGCGACCTTTTCGGCGGCCTGCCTGTAGTGCAAGTGCAGCAAATCAACCCTGTGAAGATGAAGATCAATGTTTCGGAAGCTTTATATACAAAAGTCAAAGTGGGACAAACCGTTAAGATCGCCATCGACACCTACGAAGGTCAGGAGTTCCAGGGCAAGGTAAGCTTGATTTACCCCACCATCGACGGAGTAACCCACACCTTCCCCGTAGAAATCCAGTTGCCCAATGCCAACTACAAAGTGCGCCCTGGCATGTATGCCCGCGTCACCATCAACTTCGGCACCTACAATCACATCGTCGTTCCCGACGAATCCATCTTCAGACAGCAGGGTTCCGGCAACCGCTATGTGTATGTGTATGAAGACGGTAAAGTCACTTTCAAGGAAGTATTCCTCGGCCGCCACATCGGCAAAGCTTACGAACTGCTCAACACCGACATCCAAGACAGCTCGTATGTGGCCATCACAGGTCTGACAAGACTGAAAGACGGACTGGAAGTGGACGTTGAAAAATAATCTTTACCTGACTAATGATTAAACTAAAAAGCAGAGTATTATGAGTTTATATCAAAAAGCAGTAAACCGGCCCATCATGACGGGCTTGGTATATATAGCCGTCATCATCATCGGTATCTTCTCCATGATTAAATTGCCTGTGGACCTGTTTCCCCACTTCGACAGCAATACCATCATGGTTTTGACGGTGTATGGCGGTGCCAGTGCCGAAGATATAGAAGACAACGTATCAAAGCCTATTGAAAACGTGCTCAACACGTTGAGCGACTTGAAGCACATCACTTCCAACTCAAAAGAGAACTATTCCATTGTCTATCTGGAATTTGAGTATGGTGTAGATATTGAGCAAAAGACCAACGATGTGCGCGACAAACTGGACATGGTCAAGTCGGCCCTGCCCGACGGCGCCAATGCGCCCTACCTGTTCAAGTTCAGTGCCGATGATATGCCCATCGTGATGCTGACGGTCAAGTCGGACCAGAGCACCCAGGCGCTATACAAGATTTTGGACGACAAAGTAGCCTCTCCGTTGAGCCGTATTAGCGGTGTAGGTACCGTTTCCATTTCAGGTGCCCCGCAACGTGAGATTCAGGTTTATTGCGACCCCTACAAATTGGAAGGTTACAACCTGACCATCGAAGGTATTGCCAATATCCTTGGCGCCGAAAACCGCAACGTCTCTTTGGGTATCATGGATATCGGCTCGAAGACCTACTCGATGCGTGTGGATGGCGAGTTTAGCAGTGCCGATGAGATGGAGAACATTGTCGTTGGCAGCTACAACAACAAGAACATCTACCTTCGCGACGTGGCCACTGTGAAAGACACCTTGCAGGAGCGCATGCAGGAATCATACACCGACGGCAGTCGCAGTGCGCTGGTCATCATCCAGAAGCAGAGCGGTGCCAACACCGTAGAAATTGCCAACAAGGTAAGAGAGCAGATGCCCATCATCGAGAAGACGCTGCCCGCCGACTTGCAGATGGAGCTGCTTGTGGACAACTCCGAAAACATCACCAACACCATCGACAGCTTGGAGGAAACCATCCTCATCATCTTGTTGCTGGTGGTGATTGTTGTGTTGTTCTTCCTTGGCCGCTGGAGAGCCACCCTCATCATCGCAGTAGTGGTACCCGTATCTCTGGTAGCCGCATTCATCTACCTGTTGGCTACAGGCAACACACTGAACATCATTTCATTGTCATCACTCTCCATTGCCATCGGCTTGGTAGTTGACGACTCCATTGTGGTTTTGGAAAATATCACCACCCACATCGAGAGAGGCTCAAATCCCAAGTCGGCAGCCGTGTTTGCCACCAGTGAGGTGTCACTGTCCATTATTGCCTCCACGCTGGTTATCGTGGCTGTATTCTTACCGCTCACCTTCCTGACCGGTATGGCTGGTATCCTCTTCAAACAATTGGGCTGGACTGTCACCATCGTCATTCTGATCTCATTGGCTGCGGCCATGACGCTGACGCCTATGCTGTGCTCGCTCATGTTGAAGAAGAATCCCAAGAAGAGCAAGTGGTTCGCTGCCGTTTACGCTCCCGTTGAACGTTTCCTTGACAAGCTCGACAATGGCTATGGCAAGATCCTCAACTGGTGCGTTAGCCATCGTAAGACAGTGGTATTCACCGCTTTCGCCATCTTTGCAGCCAGCATGCTGCTGCTGAAAGTGATACCCACCGAGTTCTTCCCCGCACAAGATAACGCCCGTTTGAGCAGTACTGTCAAGTTGCCACAAGGCACGCGTATTGAAACCACCAAAGCGCTGGGCGAAGAGCTGGTGCGCGAAATCCGCGAGAAATACCCCGACGAAATCAAGTCGGTTAACTATTCGGTAGGCCAGCCCGACGAGGACAACACCTTCAGCTTGATGCGCGACAACGGTACCAACCTGCTGTCGTTCAACATCCGTCTGGTAAAGAAGACCGAACGTAAGAAGTTCATCACCGAGATTGCCGACGGTATTCGTGACATCATGCGCCAACATATTGAGATTAACTCATTTACCGTAACTACTGGCCAAGGCAGTATGGGTGGACAGTCGACCGTGGACATTGAGTTGTACTGCTACGATTTCAACACCACCGACCAGTTTGCCGCCGACCTGGCAGCACGCATGCGCAATGTGGAAGGATGCTCGGAAGTGCTCATCAGTCGTGACGAGTACACCCCCGAACTGGAGGTGGTTCTCGACCGCCAGAAATTGGCCGAGAACGGACTTAACTCGACCACAGCGGCCAGCTATGTGCGCAACCGTTTCAACGGCTACACGGCTTCCTACTTCCGTGAAGACGGCGACGAGTACAACATCCGCGTCCGCTACGCTCCCGAATTCCGCAACGATGTGCAAGCCATCGAGAACATCCTGATGTACAACTCACAAGGCAAAGGCATCCGCGTGGGCGACATCGGCAAAGTGGAAGAGACCTTCACCCCGCCCACCATCGTACGTAAGGACCGCGAGCGTATGGTCAAAGTATCGTGCGTTGTAAGTAAAGACGGCGCACTGAGCGACCTGGTGGCCGCCGCACAACATGAACTCGACCAAATGGACATCCCCGCCGCCCTCGACTATAAGATTGGCGGTACCTGGGAAGACCAACAGGATTCATTTAGCGACATCTTCACCTTGATTGCTTTGATTGTCATTCTGGTATATATTGTGATGGCAGCGCAGTTCGAATCGTTCACCTACCCGTTTGTCATCATGTTCTCCATCCCATTCGCCTTGACCGGTGTATTCATCGGCTTGGCCCTCACCCACACCGCGTTAGGTATTATGGCGCTGATTGGAGCCATGATGTTGATTGGTATTGTGGTGAAGAACGGTATCGTGCTCATCGACTACGCCAGCTTGTGCCGCGAAAGAGGTATGAGCATCAGAGAATCTGTTGTTACTGCAGGTAAATCGCGTCTCCGTCCTATCCTCATGACCACCCTGACAACCGTCTTCGGTATGATTCCTTTGGCCATCGACAAGGGCGAAGGTGCCGAAATGTGGAACGCCATGGGTATGACCGTTGCTTGGGGTTTGTCGGTATCCACGCTGGTAACACTGTTGCTTATCCCCATTTTGTACAGCCTCTTTGCCGACTTTGGCAACCGCCGTCGTCAGCGCAAACTGCACAAACAGGAAGTAATTGACGCCAAAGAGGCCGTTGTGGCTGAATAAAGAAGAGTATCATGAAAGAGATAAAAGACTTTTTGAACCGCCTGCTGGTCAACAACAACCGAGAATGGTTCAACGCACATAAGGACGAATACCTGTATGTTCAGGATAAGTTCAACAAGTTCTCGCTGGAGTTGATGGCCCGCACGGCGCAGTTCGACGAGTCGGTGGCAGGACTGCAGCTTAAAGACTGCACCTACCGAATTTACCGCGACATACGGTTTTCATTGGACAAGAGTCCCTACAAGACGCACTTCGGCTGCTTCATCTGTCCTGGCGGCAAAAAGTCGGGCAATGCCGGCTACTACTTCCATGTGGAAGCTGAAGAGTCGGAGTATTTGGGCCACGACCTGCTTGCCTGCGGCATCTACAACCCCACTCCTGCCTTCACCAAGGCCATTCGCGAGGAGATAGACCTCAACGGCAAGGAGTTCGACAAGGCCGTGAAGAAGGCGAAGAACTTCTCTCTTGACCCGCAGGACATGCTTGCCCGCGTGCCCAACGGCTATTCAAAAGACCATCCCTACGCCGACTATCTCAGAATGAAGACCTTCTGTCTGCTGGCATCCCTGCCCAAAGATATCCTCTACGGCCCCAACCTGATGGATTACGTGGTTAAGCAGTTCCGCTCGGCCAAGCAGTACAACGACCTGCTGAACAAAGTACAGGATTATTGCCGATAATCGCAGCAACCTCTTCCTACACCCAATCAAAATAGGCACCGTACTTCTCCCGAAACTCCTTTTCTTTTTCGGGCTGCAAACGGCGTTGCTCATCAATATAGCCGTCACTCAGGAGACGGCTGAAGAAGTCAAACTCATCGACGCCTGCCATTTGGGCGGCTTCGTACATTTCGCGAGGGGTAAAAATTCTTTGTATTGTTTTCATATATTGGGACATTAAAAGCGTGAACTTATACCTTACAATACGCTATCTGGGTGTCGGCCCCATCTGCCCATACCATAAAGCAAAGTCCACGCCAAGCGTGAAAATCGCTTTATTCTGGGCATATAAAATTTCCGACATTTGATAGCTAGAATAAAAGCAATTTTATATTTTTTGATGATTAATAAAATTTTTAAGTCGCTTTTCTTGTATAAGTCTTTTTGTTTTAGTTAATACCCAATTAATTGTCAGAAATAGCCGCTAATGGTGACTATTACCTTGCAAAAATACATCTTTTTAGATATAAATCGCATTATTCTTTGCAATAAATAAAAAAGGATAACATTTATCCGCACGCTGCCTTTTGCAAATGCTTTTTTTCTATCTTTGTGCAACAAAAACAAACCATTATGCTTACCACCACTATCAACGGCATTACTTTCAAAAACCCCATTATCGCCGCTTCCGGCACTTTCGGTTTCGGCGAAGAATACAACAACCTGTACGATGTTTCCCTGCTGGGAGGCATCAGTTCCAAAGGTCTCACCCTCAAACCACGCGAAGGCAATGCAGGACAGCGCATCCATGAAATTAAGGGTGGCATTATGAACAGTGTCGGCTTGCAAAATCCTGGAGTTAAGCATTTTATCGAGCACGAGCTGCCCGCTATGCGCCAATTCGACACGGTCATTTTGGCCAACTTGGGCGGCGGCTGTCTGGATGACTATCTGCAAGGCATTGAACTGCTGAACAAGGCGCCTGTAGATTTCATCGAGCTGAACATCTCCTGCCCTAATGTCAAAAGTGGTGGCATGGCTTTCGGTATCAAATCTAAAGTG
>JAEERB010000251.1 GCA_016285615.1 Bacteroidales bacterium | reverse complement strand
GGACTATCATTTAAGTTAAACTTTTAGCCATGAAAATCGCTATCATAGGATACGGAAAAATGGGCCACGAAGTGGAGAAAGCCGCCCTCGCCCGCCAACATAACGTCGTCGTCACCATCGACAACCCTCATGAATGGGAAGAACGCCTCGAACTGCTAAAGCAAGCCGATGTTGCCATCGACTTCAGCCAACCCGACCAGGTGGTGGGCAACATCCACAAATGCTTCGACTTACACATCCCGATTGTTGTAGGCACTACGGCTTGGCAAGACCATTTCGAGGAAATCAAGAAGCGTTGCCTAGACGAGAAACAGAGCCTCTTCCATGCGCCCAACTTCAGCATCGGCATGAACATCATGTTCCTGCTTAACAAGCAGTTGGCAAAATTCGCAGAACAGTATGGCTATCAGCTTGAGATGGCCGAGACCCACCACATCCATAAACTCGACAAGCCCAGCGGCACAGCCGTAAAGCTGGCCAACGACATCCTCGCCGTCAACCACGACTACGAGCGTTGGAGTATCGATGCACCTGCCGCACATACTCTTTTTATTAAGGTAACACGCGAAGGCGAAGTGAACGGCATCCACAGCGTCGTGGCCGAGTCGTCCGCCGACAAGATCACCCTCACCCACGAGGCATACAACCGTCAAGGTTTCGCATTAGGCGCCATCGCTGCCGCGGAGTTCCTCATCGGTAAAACAGGTGTATTTGGGATGGAGGATTTGTTTGGAGAAAACCAATAATAATATTTTGACAAAACTGTCGTTAATTTAAAAATACAAAACCCGATATGTCACTGATACTATTCATTTTAATCGTCCCGGCCCTCTTCACCATCCCGATTGCGTTCTGCTGGAAGCAGTTTGAGGCCGCCGGACAAAAAGGCTGGTACAGCCTCGTCCCCTACTACAACATCTTTATCATGTTGAAAATCATCGGCAAACAGAAGAAATTCTGGTGGTGGTTCTTCATCGTCTTCCCTTACATCAACATCTTCATGCTGCTGCTCATGCTCGTCGAGCTGGGCAAGTGCTTCGGGAGGTTCAAGATCTGGGAGGAAGGCATGGCCGCCCTCTTACCTTACATTTTCTTCCCCATCATCGCCAAAAACGACAAATACCTAGACCCGCTTACGACCAAACGACCTAAGAAGTCGACGGCTCGAGAGTGGTTTGATGCCATCATCTTTGCCGTGGTCGCTGCTTTGATCATCAGGACCTACGTCTTCGAGATGTTCACCATCCCCACCTCGAGTATGGAGAAGTCTTTATGCGTCGGCGACTATCTGGTTGTCAGCAAGATACATTACGGACCTAAGGGGCCCAATACCCCGCTCTCCTTCCCGTTCGTACACAACACCCTGCCGTGGAGCAAGACGAAGAAGTCGTATCTGGAATGGATCAAGTTGCCCTATCACCGCTATCCTGGCATTTCGACAATGAAACGCTACGATCCTATCGTGTTCAACTATCCCGCCGGTGATACGGTCTGCGAGAACTACCAAAGCAGCGTCAGCTATTACGACCTCGTCAGATGGTACGGTAAGGAAGCGGTATGGAATAACGAAATTCCTTATCAAGAGATGGGACTGTCGAGCCCTCCGGGCAAAATCATTTCCCACCCTGTCGACAAGCGTGAAAACTATGTCAAACGCCTCATCGGAATGCCTGGCGACAGCCTGAAAATCGTTGACGGCGTGGTGTATATCAACGGCGAGAAAGCTTTTGAACCCGAAAACATGCAGCACAAATACACCATTGTGACCACCATTGGCGGCATCAACAAGCAAACCGTCGAGAAATACGACATCACAGAAGGACGTCAAATCGATGCCAACACCTTCGAAATCAACATTAGCGCGAAGGTGGCCGACGAGCTCATCAAGTTGCCTTACATCACCTCAGTGATGCGTAACGTCGAAGCGCCCGGCCAAGGCACCAGCACCAGCCTCTTCCCCAACCGTCCCGACCTCTATCCATGGAACGTCGATAACTTCGGCCCCATCTACATCCCACAAAAAGGCGCGACAGTGAAACTTGACGTCAACACCCTACCCTTCTACGAACGCATCATCCATGCCTACGAATTGCACGACCTGAAGGTGGAAGGCGACAAAATCTATATCGACGGCCAGCTGGCCGACAGCTACACCTTCGAAATGGATTATTACTGGATGATGGGCGACAACCGCCACAACTCCGCCGACTCGCGCTATTGGGGTTATGTTCCTGAAAATCATATTGTTGGAAAACCCATACTCGTCTGGCTATCCAGAGACAAGGAAAACGGCGGAATACGTTGGAAACGGATGTTCAAGATTCCAAAGTAATTTGTTATCTTTGCAAGTCATAACCAAGACAGAAAATGAGCGACAAAAACAACCGTAGAGAAAACACTTTCAGAAAGAAACAGACCGAGCCTGCAATTGAAGAGGAACAACCCGTTATCATAGAAGACCCCGACGAAAAGAAAAGCAGGAAGAAAGACGGCTCCAGTAAAGGGAAAAAGCCATCTGCGAACAAAGCTTCAAAACATGAAAAAGAGCCGAAGGAAGCTGGAAGACTACAGAAAATCATCGGCATCCTGTTCATCTGCCTGGCCGTGTTTCTCG
>JAEERB010000250.1 GCA_016285615.1 Bacteroidales bacterium | reverse complement strand
CCCATTGGCTCAAGAATGCCGACGGCAAGGATATGCTCACCTGGCTCATCTATCCTTACGATTACGATAGCACCAAGACCTATCCTGCGTTGCTCTTCTGCGAGGGCGGCCCACAGTCGATGGTTAGCCAGTTCTGGAGCACGCGTTGGAATTTCGAGGTGATGAGTGGCGCCGGCTACTTTATCATCGCCCCCAACCGCCGCGGTTGCCCCGGCTTTGGCATGGAGTGGTTGGAGGAGATCAGCGGCGACTATGGCGGACTCTGCATGCAGGACTATATGACCGCTGCCGACTACTTCGCCGATAATATGCCGCAAATCGACAAGGAGCGTGTCGGTGCTTGCGGGGCCAGCTTCGGTGGCTTCAGTATCTACTGGCTGGCGGGCCACAACCACGATGTGAAGGGCTATCAGGACGGTCGCCGTTTCAAGGCCTTCCTCGCACATAACGGTATGTTTAACTTCGAACAGCAATATCTTGAAACAGAGGAACTTTGGTTCGTTAACTGGGATTTGGGCGGTCCCTACTGGGATTGGGATAATCCTAAGGTGAAGAAGAGTTATGCCAACTCGCCGCATCGCTTTGTGGATAAGTGGAATACGCCGCTGTGCGTCATCCATTCAGAGTTCGACTTCCGCATTGTCGCTTCGCAGGGTATGGCCGCCTACAATGCTGCCAAACTGCGCGGCCTCGATGCCCGCTACCTCTACTTCCCCGATGAAACCCACTGGGTGCTCAAACCGCAGAACAGCCTACTGTGGCACCGCAACTTCATCGACTGGTTTGATACGCAGTTGAAGTAAGGTGTTATTATATTGATTATTAAGTTATTAAAGATGTAAAATATGAAGAAATGGATATTGATGGCTGCATGTCTGATTGTGGTTGTGGCAGCCGCTGTGATGCTCATCAGCTTTGCGCCTGGTGATGGTATCATGACCAAGGAGAATGGCGTTTATGTAGTGAATACCACGAAGTTGGCACCCGAAGTGAGAGGCTATATGGGCACTACGCCGCTAAAGATTTACATCAAAGACGATAAAATTCAGAAAATAGAGGCGTTGCCCAACGACGAGACACCTCACTTCTTTGAAGCGGTAAAACAGGAATTGTTGGGTGCTTGGAATGGCATGACCGTAAAGCAAGCGCTGAAAGCCGACGTGGATGCCGTGTCGGGCGCCACCTATTCGTCCAAGGCGGTGAAAGAGAACGTGCGTCTTGGCTTGGAGTATTACAACAAGAAAAAGTAAGGTTATACCAACTCCTTAATGGTGTTGGCGACATTGATAAGGTGGTCGGCAATACGTTCTGAGTTTTGCGCCAGCGAAAGGTATTCTGCTCCCACAGAGGGGGTGCATACGCCGTCGACCAGCCGGTTTATGTGGTTACGTTCCATCATGTTGGTATAGTCATCTATCTCATCCTCTATCTGGTCGGCACGCTTAAGCGCTTCAAGGTCGAGCTTGTGGTAGGCTTGAATCGTCTCCTTATACAAGGCGACAATCAGTTGTTCCACTTTCATGATTTCTGCAATGGCCTCCTTCGAGAACGAGGCGTTCTGCTCTTTCAGTGCGTCGGCATATTCGACGATGTTTTCCGCATAGTCGCCGATACGCTCAAGATCGCTTACCGAGCGGATGGTGGAGGAAAGATAGCGTTGGTCAAAACTGTTGAGCCTCTTTCCTGAAAGTTTTACCGTATAGTTTACCAGTTCGTTGTTGAGGTAATTCAATAAGATTTCAGTCTTTCTGAACTCTTTTATCTCTTTGTAGTCCAGTTTTGTAACAATGTAAATCGCCCGTTGGAAGTTCTGCAGGGCAAGTTCTGCCATGTTTTCTATTTCGGCCTTCAGCTGGCGGATGGCGACCACAGGTGTGCGCAGCATCTGCTCATCGAGAAATCGCAAATGGGGTTCGTCGCTTTTCTCTTGAGGAGTCTCTTTCACCATTCTGCAAGCCAGGTTGACCAGCGCATTGGTCAGCGGCATGGCCACCAGCATAGTGCAGACGTTGAAAACGGTGTGGAACATAGCCAGTTGCAGTTGCGGCGCGGCAGGGAAGAGGCGTTCAAACAGCACGCCAAAACTCCAGTTGCCACCCGTTGAGATACGGAGTACGAAACCTATCAGCATGAAGATTAGAACACCCATTGTGTTGAATATCAGGTGTATGGTTGCAGTACGTTTGGCGGCAGTGCCACTCGTCACACCGGCAATGACGGCTACAACGCACGAGCCGATGTTACTTCCCATCGTCAGATAGATGCCTTGGTTGAGGGTGATCAGTCCCGATACGACCATCGTGATGGCGATGGATGTCATCACCGACGACGATTGTATGATGGCCGTCAGGATGGCGCCGACCACTACCAAAAGCACGGCATTGTTGATGCTGGCGAGAAACTGTTTGACGGAGTCTAAGGCGGCGAACTCATCCATGGCGTTGGCCATCATGGAGAGGCCCACGAAGAGGAGTCCGAAGCCTGTCAGGATGCCGCCCACTTGTTTGGTGGTGTTGCGTTTGCTAAAGAGGTGCATAAAAGCGCCAATGCCCGCAAAAGCCGCAAAAATGAGGGTGGTGGAGATGCTGTTGGTGCCAAACATGCCCAAGGCGACCAGTTGTGCCGTGACC
>JAEERB010000249.1 GCA_016285615.1 Bacteroidales bacterium | reverse complement strand
AGGATGAGAGCATTACGGAGATGCTTGCTGCGCAGAAGGAGGAGGCTAACATCCAGTTCGCCAAGTTCGTGCAGCGCAACTATCTCGACTGGGTGAACGGTCGCGCTGACGACAAACCGCTGCAGTCCCATACGGTGCTGAAAGAGAAACTGTTCCCGAAGCTCAACGACCAGAAGAGCACTTTCCTGTTCGTCATTGACAACTTGCGTTACGACCAGTGGCGCAGCATCTATCCGAAAATACACGACTATTACTACATTCAGGACGAGAGCCTCTGTTACAGCATTTTGCCCACAGCCACGCACTATGCCCGCAACGCTCTGTTCTCTGGCCTGATGCCGTCGGTGATCGCCAAGAAATACCCCAACTACTGGCTTAACGAGAGCGATGCCGGCAGCAAGAACCAGTACGAAGAGCAGCTTTTGGGCGAGTATCTGAAGCGATACGGAAAAAACATCAAATATTCCTACTATAAGATTTTGAATGCGGATTTCGCCAAGAAGGTATTCGACAATTTCCATCAAATGCTGAACAACCCGTTGAATGTCATCGTGTTCAACTTTGTGGATATGCTTTCGCACGCGGGCACGGATGTGAACGTGGTGCGCGAGTTAGCCGACGACGAGAAATCCTACCGTAGCGTCACCGCCTCCTGGTTCGAGAACTCCGTCTTGTTCGAGATGATCAAGTGGTTGTCAGAACGGAAAATACCAGTGATGATCACCACCGACCACGGCACCATCAAGGTCGATCGTGCGCTGAAGATGGTGGGCGAGCGTGACCTGAATACGAACCTTCGTTACAAAGTGGGCCGCAGCAGCATGGACTATCCCTCCAAGGAGGTCTTTGAGATTAAGAACCCCGATGACGCTTTCCTGCCCAAGGAGAACATGACCCAACGGTTCATCTTCGCCACCAAGTCGGATTTCTTCGCCTACCAAAACAACTTCAACCAGTATGTGAATTTGTATAAGAACACATTCCAGCATGGCGGCATCTCCATGGAGGAGATGATGATCCCGTTCGTGATTCTCACACCGAAGAGTTAAGGAAGATAAGAGAATTTGAGGGTTATCAGGATGTATTTTCCGATACAGATGGTGTAGAGACGTGAAATCTTGCGTCTCTACTTTGCATTTGCTTGTATTCACATTTTATGTATTTTTGCCGCCTCATTCTAAATTAGAATTATGGAAGTTACGCGATTATTCGACATGCTCGAGCGGGACTTGAAGGAGTTCCCCAAGGAGGATGCCTTATGCTGTAAGGAGAACGGACTTTGGGTGAAATACAGCACCGCAAAATATGTGGAGATTGTCAACAACCTGTCTTACGGCTTGTTGCAGTTGGGAATCAAAAAGGGTGACTGTGTGGCCACCATCACTGCGAACCGCCCCGAATGGAATTTCCTCGACATGGCCATCATGCAGATCGGCGCGTTGCACGTGGCAATATATCCGACCATCAGTGAGAGCGATTACCGCTACATATTTGATGATGCCGATGTGAAGCTCGTCTTCGTGGCCGGTTGGGACTTGTTACGCAAAATCACCCAAATTCTCGACGACAAGCCCGAACTGAAGGACAAAGTTTACACGTTCCGTAACCTCCGTGGTTACAAGCATTTGAACGAGGTGATAGAACTTGGCCGCGCCAATCCCGCACCGCAGTATTTGCAAGAAATCAAGGACAAAATCAAACCAGACGATGTCATTTCGTTGGTTTACACGTCAGGAACCACGGGCTTCCCGAAAGGCGTGATGCTCACCCACAGGAATTTCCTCTCGAATGTGGAGGCGGTGCTGCCCATCATTCCCACCACCGAGAACAATCGGATTTTAAGCTATCTGCCTCTGTGTCACGTGTATGAGCGTATGATGAACTACGCTTGGCAATATTTGGGGCTCCCGATTTACTATGCAGAGAACCTTGCCAAGATTCAGGAGAATATGGTGGAGCTGAAACCTGACATTTTCACGACAGTGCCCCGACTGTTAGAGAAAGTATATGACAAAATCCTTGCAAAGGGTCATAAATTAAGCAAGACCAAGCAGAAAATATTTTTCTGGGCGAATGAGATTGCCCTGCAGTATGGCGACAACCCCGGCAAGCGTTATGACCGCCGGCTGAAGTTAGCAAGGAAACTTGTGCTGAACCAGTGGAACAAGGCCTTAGGCGGCAACCTGAAGGTCATTGTGACGGGTGGAGCCGCTATCCAGCCGCGTATCTCCAAGGTGTTCTGGGCCATGGGTATTCCGGTGCTGGAGGGCTATGGCACCACCGAAACCTCCCCCGTGATTGCAGTAAGCAATTTCTTTGAAGGTGGGGTGGAAATCGGCACGGCGGGTCCGGTGCTTCCCGGCACGCGGGTGCGCATCGCCGAGGACGGAGAAATCCTTACCAAGGGACCGCACGTGATGAAGGGCTACTACAACAATCCTGAACAAACCGCTGAGGTGATTGACGCCGAAGGATGGCTCCACACCGGCGACCTCGGCCAGCTCACCCCGGAAGGACGGCTGAAAATAACGGGTCGCAAAAAAGAAATGTTCAAGACCGCATTTGGAAAATATGTCGTGCCCACCATCATCGAGAACAAATTCCTTGAAGAATCTCTGATTGATAATATCATGGTGGTCGGC
>JAEERB010000061.1 GCA_016285615.1 Bacteroidales bacterium | reverse complement strand
TTGCCTGTCGTAGAAGAGCAAACCACACGGTCATTGGGCAGCATCTCAATGGAGTGGGTATTGCCAAGCGGATTGCCCAGGAAGAGCAATTTCTTATCTTTAAGGCGCACCACAGCGGCGGCACCACCCGAAGCGACCACCATCATGCAAGTACCATTGTAGCAAGGCTTTGCATCGGAGACATTGTTAAAACGATAACCCGAAGTTCTCACGGTCGCATCCGTAGAGGGGTCCCACGACCAGATTTTTTCGCCGGTCTTAAAATCGTAAATGTTATAGGTTTGCGTAGCTTGCTCACACAACAAGAGTTGCGGAGTACCCGGAGGCGTAGGTGTATCGGGATTTTCTGGGTTAACAGGTACCGGATCGGGTTCGGGATCGTTGCAGGCAGCGAAGGCGAACAGTACAAAGCAAATAAGGGGGAATAATTTGATTTTCATGCTTATAAAATTTAATATGACATTATTTTAATAATTCAGAATTCAAAGTTCAAAATTCAGAAAAGAATTCGGCAACATTGAAACTTTGAATTTTGTTTTTTGAATTTTGGATTTTCTATGTGCAAAGATAAGATTTTTACCTTTAACTCTGAAACGACAGACCAAATGCAGAAAAAAATCTTTTAAAATTTTTATTCATTTGAATAATGTTGTATATTTGCACCTCTCAAAGCTGATTTTCGTGTGCAGAGAGACGGAAAATTTAATATTGTTTTGATTTTCAATTATTTACAATCGAATTAAACTAAAATAAAACATAACCATTATGAAATTTATAATATCAAGAGATGTCCTGTTAAAGAATCTGACTGCGGTCAGCGGAGTACTGAATTCCAACAACACCATGGCAATTTTGGATAACTTCCTTTTTACATTGGAAGGTAACAAACTGATAATCACGGCTTCAGACCTTGATTCAACCATGTGTGCTGAAATCGAATTGGAGAATATTGAAGGCGAAGGTTCCGTTGCCATCCCGTCGAAGTTGTTGTTAGACACCTTGAAGCTGTTGCCCGAGACGCCAGTAGTTTTCAAGATTGACACCGAAAACAAGACCGTTTTATTCTCGGCCAACCAGGGCGAGTACAACTCTCCCATCTGCTTAGGCGACGAATATCCGCAGATGCAGAAGATGCAAGACCCGCGTTCTTTTGATATCGACGCCAACATTCTGCAACGCGCCATCAGCAAGACTTTGTTCGCCACTGGCAACGATGACATGCGTCCTACCATGATGGGTGTTTTATGCGAGCTGTCGAGCGACAACATCACCTTTGTGGCCACCGACGCCCACAAGCTGGTACGCTATCGCAACGCCAAGGTGAAGGCTGACGATTTCACCTCGTTCATCCTGCCCAAGAAGCCCATCACCCACTTGCGCAACGTGTTAGCTGGCGTTAACGAACCCGTTCATGTAGAATACTCTTCGGAAACCAACCATATCAAATTCTCGTTTGCCAACCTGACGCTCTTCTCATCGCTGAAAGAGGGCAAGTTCCCCAACTATGAGAACGTCATCCCGACCGTTAACCCCAACAAATTGTCGGTACCGCGCGAGGACTTCCTGAAAGCCATCCGCCGTGTAGGTAACTTCTCCAACCAATCGACATATCAGGTAAGAATCTCATTAGCAGAGGATTCTGTAGTTATCAACGCTGAGGATATCGACTATTCAAACAAGGCCGAAGAGAACATCACCGGCTCATACACTGGCGAACCCATGAGTATCGGCTTCAACTCCAAGTTCCTGCGCGAGATGCTCGAGAATATGGACAGCGACGAGGTATTCTTGGAGATGTCGCAACCTAACCGCGCAGCGCTGATTTTGCCAGCCGAGGAAGCCGACGCTGACGAGTCGCTGCTGATGCTGATCATGCCGGTAATGCTCAACTACTAACCTATAAAGCAACAGTTGTTCTGTCGCTGCCTCTTCGGAGGGAGAGGAAAGTCCGGGCAACATAGAGCACCATGCTTCCTAACGGGAAGGCATCGTTAGATGACAGACAGTGCCACAGAAAATTACCGCTCCGCTTGCGGAGTAAGGGTGAAAACGCGAGGTAAGAGCTCACGCCGTCCGTAGCGATATGGGACGGGGGTAAACCTCATGGGTTGAAAAACCAAATAAACCGGGGCTTGAGGGCTGCTCGTCCGACCCGGAGGGTAGGTTGATTGAACTTTGTGGCGACGCAAAGTCTAGATAAATGACAGAATTTAACAGAACCCGGCTTACAGACTGTTGCTTTTTTTCTTTTTCGATTGGATAAAAACCTTAAATTTGCCGCTCCGTTTTACCACTAAGAAGGAACGGCATTTTTTATTCATAACTGCGTGTAAATGAATCTCGAAAACCTGAAAATCTTCTTCAGTACCATCTTCTCTTTCGACGAGAACTATCCCCTTTTATTTACACAATTCTACTTTTGGGCCTTCTTCGCCCTCGTCTTCGCCGTCTTTGCACTTGTACAAAACAGACGTCTGCTGCGCAATAGTTTCCTCTTCTTTGCCAGCCTCTTTTTCTACTACAAAACATCGGGCTTGTTTGTCCTTATTCTCATATTTTCAACACTTTACGGATTTTTCTTAGGTAAAAGTATCCACAAGGCCGAGAAAATAGGATGGAAAAAAGTACACCTCACCGTCGGCGTGGTGCTCAACCTGGCTGTGCTCTGCTATTTCAAATACGCCTACTTCTTCACCGATGTTTATAACACGCTGGTGCACAGCGACTATGTAGTCATCAACTACTTGGCGCAATGGACCAACGAGTTGGCGGGCGTCAACTATTTCGATGCCTCGAAGATCTTGCTCCCCGTGGGCATATCCTTCTATACCTTCCAGAATATCAGCTACTTGGTAGATATTTACCGCAACAAAGTGGAGCCCGTGGGCAACATGCTCGATTTCGGCTTCTATGTCAGCTTCTTCCCACAGCTGGTGGCCGGTCCCATTGTGCGCGCCAACCAGTTTGTGCCACAGCTGTACAAGAAGTTCCACCTCTCGCGCCGTCAGTTCGGCATCGCTGTTTTCTGGATTCTCAACGGCCTGCTGAAGAAGATCATCCTCAGCGACTATCTGGCCGTTAACTTCGTGGACCGCGTGTTCAACAATCCGTTGCTGTTCACGGGCTTTGAAAACCTATCGGCGCTGTTCATCTACTCGCTGCAAGTCTATGCCGACTTCTCGGGCTACACCGACATTGCCATCGGCGTGGCCATGCTAATGGGCTTCTACCTGCCTGTCAACTTCAACTCGCCCTACAAGGCCACCAACGCGGGCAACTTCTGGAAGCGCTGGCATATCTCGCTATCTACCTGGTTGAAAGACTATTTGTACATTCCTCTGGGCGGCAACCGCACCGCTTCTGTCGGCACTTTTGTCTGCATCATCTCCATTGTCTTGATTGCCGTCATGCTCTCGGGCAGCATCTATGTGGCTGGCGTAACCGCAGCCATCGCACTGATTTTATGGCTATTGGGCCATTTCTTCCCCGAGCGCAAGAAGAAAATCATCACCAACATCAACCTGATGAACACGATGCTGCTGGGCGGCTTGTGGCACGGCGCCAGCTGGAACTTCATGATTTGGGGCGGACTGAACGGCATCGGCGTCGTACTGTTCAAGTACTGGCGCAACTGGAGCGACCTTGTGCGTGTGATACTCACAGCGCTGCTCTTCGGCCTCTTTGTAGTGCTCGAGTGGCTGTGGCCTGCACCCGTCGTACATATCGGCCTCGTGTGGACTGGCATCATCTTCTTTGGCATTTTGGTGTCGGCCATCTACACTTGGTGCACACATGGTCACATCATCAAATGGGTGCAGCGCGCGTGGTCGATATTGCTCACCTTCGTCTTCATCACCTTCACACGTCTGTTCTTCCGCTCGGGCTCGAACCTCAACCCTGCCGAAGCCAACGAGACAGCCTGGAACACTGCCAAGAACATGGTCAACCAGATTGGCAGCAAATGGGATATCAGTCTCATTCCCAATATTGTTTATGAGTATCGCTACGTCTTTTTGATGTTCCTGCTCGGCATGATTATCCATTGGCTGCCCACCAACTGGAAACGCTGGTACCGCCTCAACTTCGCCATGCTACCGCTATGGGTGATGGGGTTGGCTGTCGTCATTACCGTATTCGTGCTCTACCAGTTCATCACCGCCGATTTGCAGCCGTTTATCTATTTTCAGTTCTAAGAAGAGGTGCCTTCGGCAAGCTCCATTTGTCACAACAAATATTAATCCTATAGCCCGTTAGGGCTTCCATATCAATAGAATATTGGACATTCATACAACAGAACCCCGCAAGGGGTTCCATATTGTTATTATTCTCTGAATATGAATCCCCTAACGGGGATTTAAAACCACACACCAATCCGTCGGCTATTGGGATGCATCCCCTTGCGGGGATGATGGTGTTCGCAAAAGCTAAGGGAAACGCCAACAAGGCTAATTCTGACAATAACGCAGCAGCCAACCCCTTTTGAATACAGGCGTTAAGCGACATACCCGACGACTGCGCCGACATAGCAGCTTTGGCATGTAATTCGTTAAAAACATCGTACATTCTGAACGACCTCAACATTAAAATAACAAATCTTTCCTTGTATTTTTTCAGTATATTTGCAACTGGATAACCTTTTTCATTGTTGTTAAACAAAACGATTTAACATGGCTCGTTTTTCATCCCTTCTATTTCGAACCATTCTGTTCGCCATCCTTTTTAGCGTTTCTTTGAATGGTTTTTGTCAAAACCAAAACATTGTTTACCAAGATTTTACCAAGCGCTTTACACTTATTTCCGAGGGTGTGATCCGTATGGAATACGCGCCACAAGGCAACTTTGTGGACCAACCCTCGCAGATAGCGGTCATCCGCAGCTACCCCGAAGTGCAGGCCAAAGTGAAGAAGAATGGTGCATGGGTGGAAATCAGCACCTCGAAAATGACTGTGCGCTACAAGAAAGGTGAAGGACCCTTCACCGCCAACAATCTGAAAATTACCAGCGCCAAAGCCTTGAAACCCGCCTTCAGCTGGCAACCTGGTCAAGAACCCAACGACAACTTGGGCGGCACCATCCGCACGCTCGACGGCATGGACGGCAACGAGCATATAGAAAGAGGCCAGCCCAACAAAGTGGTTGAGCTAGAGCCCGGACTGCTCTCAAAAGCAGGCTGGACGCTGATCGACGATTCAGAGAGCTATCTTTTTGATAATGACAAAGATTGGCCTTGGGCAACCCCACGAAACAACCCTTCAGGACAACAAGACTGGTACTTTATGGCCTACGGCCACGACTACAAGCAAGCCCTCTACGACTTCACCCTCTTTGCCGGCAAGATGCCCATGCCACCGCGTTACGCCTTCGGATACTGGTGGAGCCGATACTGGATGTACTCCGACCACGAACTGCGCGAGTTGGTGCGCCGTTTCCAACAGCATGACATCCCTATGGATGTGATGGTCATCGACATGGACTGGCACTACGACGAGCCTGGCAAGGGCGGCTGGTCTGGTTGGACCGTCAACAAAGAGCTGTTTCCCAATATGGAGCAGCTGTTGCACTTCCTGAAAGAGCAACACTTGTGCACCACGCTCAACCTGCATCCCGCCGACGGCATCGCCACCTACGAGGCGCCCTTTAAAGCCATGGCCAATGAGTTAGGTGCCGACACCACAAAGTTACTGCCGTGGGTCAGCTCCGACAAGCGCTTCATACAAGCCGTTTTCCGCCACGCACTCAACCCATTAAGCAAGCAAGGTGTAGATTTCTGGTGGCTCGACTGGCAACATGCACTCTACGACAGCCGACTGCCCAAACTATCGAACACTTGGTGGCTCAACTATATCTTTTTCAGCCAGATGGAACGTAACACCACATTCCGTCCGATGCTTTACCACCGTTGGGGCGGCTTGGGTAACCACCGCTACCCTATCGGCTTCTCAGGCGACTCCCACATAACATGGAAATCACTTGATTATCAGCCTTATTTCACCGCCACGGCCTCCAATGTGCTATATGGCTATTGGAGTCATGATATAGGTGGCCACATGAAAGGAATTGTGGAGCCCGAGATGTATGTACGCTGGATGCAGTTCGGTGCCTTTAGTCCCATCATGCGCACCCACTCGAGCAAAGACGCCAACGTTAAAAAAGAGTTCTGGGAATTTGACGCTGAGACTGGCGCCATGCTGCACGACATTGTGCATCAGCGTTATGCGATGGCACCTTACATCTACACGATGGCACACAAAGCCTACGAAACAGGCCTCTCGCTCTGCCGACCCATGTATTATGACAATCCCGACCAAGAGATTGCCTACACATCTCGGAACCAGTATATGTTTGGCGACCAGATGCTTATAGCACCCGTCACCAGACCTATGGAGAAACAGTTGGCTGTCACCAATGTGTGGTTACCCGAAGGCGACTGGTTTGAATGGTACACTGGCACGATGCTACAGGGCAGCAGATTTTCTTACCACGCGCGCCATTTCGCCCTTGACGAAGTGCCTGTTTATGTCAAAGGTGGCTCAATCTTACCGCTTTATGGCGATAAGATCCAGCATCTGAAGAACAACGATGAAGCCGTCATCGTAACCGTATTCCCAGGTGGTGGCGAACGCACTGATTTCGAGATGTACGAAGACAACGGCAACGACCAGAAGTATGCCACCGAACATGCCACGACCTTGCTCTCTCGCGAACGACAAGGCAACACCCTCAAAGTGACCATAGCAGCACGCAAAGGCAACTACGCCGACATGCCCGCCAATCGGCAGTTCAGCGTAAAAGTGCTCAACTCGGCATGGCCCGTCAGCGTTACAGTCAACGACCATACAGCAGACTACCGCTACGACGGCAGCGAATTTGCCCTCGTGGTCGATATTCCCGAAACGAACTGCAACATCGCCAAAGTGGTGGAAATCGTATATCCCGAACAAACACCTGACCTGAACGAGCTGCGTGCCCTATCACACCGCATAAACAGAGCTCTGGCCGACCTTAAAGCTCACAACGCCACCATCTTACTAAAACCCGAATTGGCATCCATGGGCAGTCTGCAAGAAGCCGTCACCTACGAGCCCGAAAATATGACAACGCTGATACAAACATTCAGAGAAAACTTCAGCATTTTACCCACCACCTTGAAGGCGCAAGAAACCTACAGCCCCCGCTCGCGACAAAAACCCATCACACACGAACAAGCACTACGGTTTTTGGATATCGTAGGGGTTGATTACTGACATACCTTGTCCTTGGCGTGTATGAATGCATTGAAAAAGAGGTCGCCAATAAGATTATAGCCGGCAACCGTGAAATGCACGCGGTCGTACTGCGCCAACTTAGCCTGACGCCACTTCTCCATAGAGCGCAGGCCGCCCATAATATAAAACTGGTCCCAAACAGCGCCGTTGGTGAGTTGCGCTAGGTTATAAAACACCTTGCGTGCTGTTGTACCATTCTGATTAACAACATATTTTCCTCGCCCCACCCTTTTATAACTATCATTGTTAGTAAGAAAAATAAAGGCACAGTCGGGATTAACATGCTTGATTTCCTCAATCAACTGAAGGTAATTGTTTTGAAATACCGCCGTGTCGAACTGGTTGGTGGAAGCGTCGTTGATACCGATACCGAAGATAACTAAGTCGGGATGAATAAGTTCAAGATCCGGCTCGAAATAGTCGCACTTGAGATACGACGGCACGCTGGCCCCATTTACACCGATAGAGTGGAACGTAATGCCGGGCAGATTGTTTTCAAGCAATATGCCAGTAATGGTAAACGTGTCGATGGTATCGCAGACCAAACGGATAAGGAACGAGTCGCGAATGGTCGGCACTTCGAAAACAAAACGGCGAAGGGCCGTGTCGATGCTTATAGGTAGATATTCCGTGCTGTCAATGTCGATGGCGGGGAGTACTGTTCCTTTGTCGCTGAAGCCGAACAGCGTAATGCGGTCGGTTAGGAACTCGAGCGACTTGTCGTTCATCTTGATTTTGATTTCGGCAAGACTGTCGCTCGTATAGACGGCGATACCTCCTACACCCAGCGGCTTGTCCAACGTCTTATAGACATTGCGTACCAGCGTAAACGAACCTTTCTTCTTCACACTATAATCGGCTGGATTATTGCACTTTTTAGCTGCCGAATAAGGGAATATAAAGCCACGCGACGATGTCAGTCCCGGGTAGGCGTTCAGCAGATTCTTGCGAATGCGATGCGACATGGTGCCTGCCTGCACATGCGAACCTCCGATATGCAGGATGCTGACATGACCATTGTGCGTTTTCACCACCGAATCAAATTTATGGAAAAAAGGCACCAGCAGCGAAGTTTCTGTATCAAAAACCAAAGTATCCGCCTCAAAATGAGCAAATTTCAAAGTATCCACAGGCCTCTGCAGATTTTGAGCCATCATCATCCACGAACCCAACAAGAGGGATATCATCAGAACTATTCTTCGCATCACATCATCATTTTTAATGCCCACATTTATCGGCATTCATATTATCAATTCATTAAAAAAGCAGCTGTAACACTACTGCTTGCCGCTTGAATTACGCAACGATTCAGCATCCTGTTCCATCAGGTAAAGCTGGTATAGTTGCGAGAAGCTATTGGTCAGCAACGAACCTATCTTATTGGCACCCATGCCAGTAAAATGCACATAATCATTACCTGCCCAACCCGATTTCACCCAAGCAATCATCGAATTTTCACCACCCATCACCTCATACATATCCCAGAAAGCGGCACCATTTTCAAGCACCACCTCTTTCAACGCCTCCACCGTCTTGGGCAACAGCGGATAAGTTTGCAGCGTGCCGTTCACCATCGTGCTCATATCCGACGGGCCAATAAAGAGAATCTTGGCTGTTGGATATACACGTTGGAAATAGCGGATTTGCGCACCAATACGTTGGGCGTAGGCTGGTACACCTTTCTCTGACATGCCCGGCATAGAGTTGCCACCATACTGCATAATTATCAATCCCACATTGACGGTTTCGTATGTTTGAGATAACAGTGTATCAGTAATTTGCGTAAAGATAGTGCCCGAACAGCCTCTCATGGGTACATTATCCACACTTACGCCGTAGCCATCATCCACCAGCACTCCGTAGATACGAGCGAAGCCTGTCATATTCAGCGAAAAAGCAGTAATTGGCGTATCCAACTTCCACTCAAGCACTTGAAAACCTTCTCCAGGTGACTCCAACTCATAATCGCGTTTATGATCCTTATCGCGCAAAGACACTTTAAAATCGCCACGTTTATCATTGAAAATCAACCGGATAAGACTATATTGTTTCAGACGCTCACTCGGCTGGTTTTTGTTTGCAGTGAGAGCGAACGAGCCGTGGCCGTTCAGTTGGTAGGCCTTCGCCATCAGGCCATAGTCACCATCACGTGAGCGCGAGCCTTCGCCGTAGGTTGTGTAAGGCACAAAATCGCCCGAGCCTGACTGGATATAGGCCATCGTAGGAATTGACTTCACCACGGGCAGCAAACCTGGACCACCGCCGCCGAAATTCTCCTGGAAATAGTTACGCAAATTTGACGAAATTCTATCCAACTCAATCTGCGAATCACCATAATGTAAAACTCTGACTATCTCCTTATTACGCTTAGCATTCTCCATCTTTGTGAAGAGTGCATCAAAATAAGTGATGTCATCATTGGGAAAATAGAAACGCGTGATATGGGTGGTCACCAGCTCTTGCAAATAGTTGATGCTGTCGAGTTTGGTATTGAGCAGTGAATCTTGCATAGCTATCTCCTTCTCCTTGAATTCTTTTTCAATGTCGCGCGCCGGCTCATGGTTACGCACCAGCACTTTTTCGAGCGTAGGGAAGCGCAATTTGAGCGAACCTATCGTAATCCCTTCAGGGGGAAAAACCGCACAAACCACTCCTAACGCAGCGATTATCAAGAAGATAAAGAGAACTATTTTATATGATTTCATACAAATACCTTCTACTCAAAAATGGGCACAAAGTTACAAGATTTTTTTCATCGGCAAACAGCATTATTTTTCGTACCTTTGTCACCTTGTAAACCCACTCTATATGCAGTTTGCAAATCCTGTTTTCCTATTCGGGTTATTGGCAGTGCTGGTACCCATCATCATACACCTGTTCAACTTCAGGCGGTACCGTACTTTTTATTTCTCCAATGTAAAGATGTTGCAGGATGTGATGCAGAAAACACGCCGCGAGTCGCAATTGCAACACCTTATCGTGCTGGCTTTGCGCATCTTAGGCATTGCAGCTCTGGCACTTGCCTTTGCACGCCCTTACATTCCGCATGCCGACAGCCAGAACAAGCAAGGCAACCTGGTCACCCTGTTTGTGGACAACTCCTTCTCGATGGATGCCAACTCAAAGGACGCCAACCTATTACAAGACGCCATCTTGGCCGCCAAGAACATTGTCAATGCCTTCTCCTACTCCGACGACTTTGTCCTTATCACGCAAGACTTCTCCGCCAAGCAGTCGCATTTGCTCAACAAGGAAGAGGTACTGTCATTGTTGGATGAAATGGAGATCTCGCCCAACAGCCATACACTCGACGAGGTGCTGGCATTCGAAAACAATGCTTGCAGTCGCTCGATAAAGCAGAATATTTTCCACTACTATATCTCTGATTTTCAAAAATGTAACTTTGATTTTGCCGACTTGCAGCACGACAAGAAGGGACGCACCTTTGTGATTCCAGTCCTTTCGAAGCCCACCAACAATGTGGCGGTGGACAGCTGCTGGTTTCAGGCTCCCGTATTGAAGCGCGGGCAACAAGTGACGCTGCAGGCGCGCATTCGCAATTACGGCAACTCCGAAGTGGTCAAGTTGCCCGTCAAGTTGCACATCAACGACAAGCAAACCTCGATGGCCGTAGTGGACTTGCAACCTGGCAGCAGCACCGAACTGCAGATGAACTACACCATCGACCAGAGCGGTTACCAGCGGGCAGTGCTCTCCATCGACGACTCGCCTATTACCTACGACGACAAGCTATATTTTGCATACAATGTCACCCCTTCGACAGGCATTGCTGTCATTTATGAAAAGTCGCCCAACAAGTACCTGCGCGCCCTTTACGGTAAGGACTCGCTATTCTCTTACACCGAGATGAATGTCAAGCAGATGAACTACGCCAAGTTAGCTGATTGCCAGTTGGTTGTACTCGACGCCGTAACATCTATCTCTTCTGGTTTGGCCGATGAACTCAAGCAATTCGTCACCCGCGGCGGCTCACTGCTATGCCTGCCCAACGAGAATGCCGACTTGAAGAGTTGGCAGCCATTCCTCTCTGCACTGGGTTGCGACTATTACACGGCCATCGTCACCGCGACGGTCAAAGTGGGCAAGATAAACTACGAGAGCCGTTACTTCAAAGGTAGCCTTGAAAGCACAGCCGGCGCGATTGAGAAGCCTACCGTACTGAAATATTTAGAGCAGACGCACCGCCAGCCAGCCGAGATGATTATGCAGCTCGAGAATGGCAGTCCGCTGCTGTCGGCCTACCGCGCTGAACAAGGTTCCGTATTCCTCTCGGCCGTGCCTTTCGACGATGCTTACGGAGAAGTTCACAAACACGCCCTCTCCTTCATTCCGTTCCATAATATCGGCATTATGAGCCAGATGCAGGACCAGCTATTCCTCACCATCGGCGACGACAACCAATATACTTTGGGACAGACAGTACAACGCGGCGAAGATGTGCTGACGGTCAAAGCGCTCAAGACTGGCGAGGAATTGATTCCCGAGCAGCGCAATACGGGCAATGCCACTATCCTTTTCTTCCGGTCACAAGTGTCGGAGCCTGGCTTTTACGAAGTGAGCCAGTCGGGAGCCACTTTCGGTGTACTGGCATTCAACTACAACCGCAAGGAGTCTGACCTCGACTATTACAGCGAGGACGAACTTTCAAAACTCTCGAAACAAGGTGAGACTTTTGAGATGATGAATGCCGATGAGAAAAACCTGACAGGGCAAATTGCCGAACAATTGAACGGCACACCGTTGTGGCGCTACTTTGTCATCACCGCCCTACTCTGCTTCTTGGCCGAGATACTGCTGCTCCGTTTCTGGGGCCGCGCCAAGATGGAGGAGACTACCAGTAAGTCTGCTTAAACATCACTAACTTCCAAGTATTGCCATTCGCATCCTGGTACTCGTACCGCAATTCGTTGTACGACAATTTATTGACTTTAGCCACATATTCATAGTGGTTATCAATCAAAACAAATTCAATCAACAAATCCTTTTCGCCATTCTGGAACAGCCAACGTCCTGTTGGTGATTCACGCATGGTGCCGTTATCATTGACCGTCACGGTAAGATATCCATCAAAAAAGAAAGAATAATAAGCACCGATAGAACGCGCAATATCCTCTGTTTCAACTACCTGCTCCCCATTCTTATAGACCTTCTGCAACTGCCAATACCCCTGAATACGGGTCTCGGGTTTACGGAAACTGATGCCAGGGCCCTCCTCGTAACGACAAGCACTACAAGAAAATATCAAGGCGACAATGAGGAAATACAGAGATTTTTTCATTTTGTTGGAATGTTGATTGTTGAATTGTTGAAGATGTTAAGTGAGGAGTGAGAAGTGAGTAGTGATGAGATAGATAGTTTTCAGTTTCATTATTCTTCCGGGGCGAACATCGGATCCCAAGGCGGAAGCATAATAACTTTCTGATCAAACAGTTTCAGTGTTTTAGCAGGGATATATTTCTCCTCAACCACCAAGCGGAACATATATTCGTTGAACCATTCGTCAGTCATGATGAGGCAGCCTTTATAGCCAGAGGAAGCACCCCAGCTGTTCTCGACCATCCATTTCTTCGGTTTTCCGTTTTCATCCAAATCCACAGCACACAAGGTCATAGCATGACTGGAACCGCTGGCAAAAGTGCTCACACGCTGCTTTTTATCCATTTTAAAGTCGATACTGAACAGAGAACCATAATCGTAGTTGTTGATATCGAGATAGCCTTTATCGCGGTTGAGGAACTTGCCCACATCGCACGAGAAGTACATGGCGGTGCTATCTTTGATAGAGGCGATGGCCATGGCTGCAATTTCGTCCATGGGCAGGTTCAGGTATTTCCAGTTTTCGCCGTCATACACATGGCGGTCATATTCAATCTCATACACTTTGTAATACTCACGAGTGGGGTCATTCATAATCATATAATACTTCGAGAAGTCCTCATTGGCAAACTGTTCGCGGAACGATTGCGGCGTGTAGGTCTTGGTATCCACAATCTTGCCTTTGGCATCGCGGCGGGTCCATGAAAATTCTGTGGGCGGCTCACCAAAGTTGAGGGCCAGAATCTTATAAACCACTTGCAGCATCTCAATCTTACGATTCTCCAAGGCGGCAGGCGTAGTGCCTTTCTTGGCGCCCATTTCGCGCAATTCAAGGCCATACTCGCGTAGTTTAAGCTTCAGAATGCCAGACATCTGCGAGGTTTTGTTACTGCTGTTGGTCTCGGGCATTGCCTCACGGGGCACCAAGCCGTACTTATCCACCAGATTGGCCACACCAGTAAACTGACCACCATCGCCGATAGGGTTCTTGAAGAGCCATTCCACTTTCTGGTCGGTCATCGGCAGCAAGCGCGTGTCAATGATGGCTTGCAAGAAAAGGTTAGCCTTCTCCAACTGATCCCAGAAGAAGGTGTAAATCTGCGAGAACTGGAAGTCGGCAGGCAGGTTGTACTTGGCAATGGCCTTGGCACGCAACACATTCATACCGGTAAACATCCAGCAGCGGCCCGACGATTTCTGGTCGGTCACGGCCTTCAAGTTCACCTTATCGGAAAAATGATCGTCGAAGGCATTCACATTGTCGAAATTGACAGCCAACTTGTTGATGTCGTTGGTTACGATAGCGTTACGCAGCGCACGACTCTCGGCTGTATTCTGGTATCCTTTCTTTACGGTAGCCAGCTGCTCAGCAGAGATGCCGCCTTGAGCAAACACTTGTGCCACAGCAAAAATAATAATGAAAAGGCTAGTGAGTTTTTTTAATGTATTCATTTTTGGGGAATTAAGTTATGATGATATTAAAATATGAGGCAATTAAGTGAGGAGTGAGAAGTGAATAGTGAGGAGTTAAGGAACTAAGAACCTAAGGAGTTAAGTGTTGTTGTGCTATTGGTGTCATTCCGAGGCG
>JAEERB010000060.1 GCA_016285615.1 Bacteroidales bacterium | reverse complement strand
CGGATGTCACAAAAGTATTATTGTATGGTTGAATGTTTAGCGTACAATTTGCAAAGGTTTTTGTCCATTATACGGAAACAGCTGCCATGGTCATGTGTTTTACCAAGATTCTTGCCGGATTTGTAAGAGCCAATTCGAATATCAAACATAATTAAACCTTTATCAAGTAGGTCTAGGAATTTTGCAAATGAAGGTTGTTCATATATATCCGCTTTGTTGAAGAAAAAATATTCCGTTCCTTTGGCATCTTTTTTTGTTTCAGCGTTGACGTAAAATAGATTATTCAGTTTTGTTTTAAAGATAGGTTCCAAGTCACTGTATAGGTATCCGCACGATTTGTCTAATAGCTTTTTGGTTCGGATTGAATATACTGCAATGTATATTCTTTTCGTTTTTTGGTCATTGATAAGTGAAAAAGCATATTTTCCCTTATAAGTGTTTAATTTCTTGGTAAATAAGCTTGTGTGTAAGTTTTTGATTTTTGGATTGTCCTCATAAGGAGAACCGAAATTTTCTTTTAAATAGGTATTGGCACCCAAGGGAAAAGAAGGAGATTTTGTGAATAATGTTAAGTAAGACTGGGTGTGATCGCGTTGGGATTTTATTTCAAAACCTGCAAAATCAGGTTGCTTTTTGTTGTTTTCTTTGACCCCGATAAGATCTTCAAATGTTTTACCAATACCTGTATTGTTTTTGCGGTTGCTTTTTACAAATCCACGTTTTTTAACATCGTGGAATTTTTTGATTATTAAGTCTTTATTCGTCATAATCAATAATTTTTTCAATTAAAATTTTAAGAAAATCGCTAGATGATAATTCACTTTCGGAAAGAAAAATCTTTTCGAAGGGATAATTAATGAAAGAACAGAAGGTGTATATTTGTTTAATTGTATATTTGTGCTGGAAACGAGGACTTTCAATATTACCAACTAGACCATGAGAAATACCTAAAATATCGCCCATTGCTGATTGACTAATATTGCGTTCTGTTCGTAAAGTTTTAATTTTTTGGATAATTTGTTCCTCAATTTCTGAGTTTTGTGATTTCATGTGTGCCGCATTTGAATGCAAAAATACAATTGTTGAAAAGTTTTTTACTCTCAAATTGTGAGAAAAGGATTTTTGTTGTAAACTTGCTTAAGAAATAGTGTGATATGTATAGACGAGTTGTTGATAAAAATTGGGATTTTAAAACTGCTAATACAAAGGAGTTTACACATTGTTATCATGCCTATCCTGCTATGATGATTCCTCAGGTGGCACGTACATTGATTGAGAGATTTGCTCCTTCAGGCAAGTGTGACTTGATATTTGATCCATATATGGGGAGTGGTACAACATTGGTAGAAGCTTCTTTGAAGGGAATTAACAGTATAGGTACGGATATAAATCCTTTAGCTTGCTTGATTTCAAAAGCCAAAACAACAAGATTTGACATTGATACTATAGAAAAATGTCTATCCGAAATACAACTCTTTCCGTTTGTTTTTGAAAAAGAGAAAGTCATATCCACCGATTTTTCCCGTATATCCAATTATACCTTTTGGTATTCTGAAGACAGCCTAATCAAGTTATCGTATATTTCACAAATAATCAATACTTTTGATGAAGATGTTCAACTATTCTTCCAAGTTGCTCTTTCGGAAGTGGTTCGCGAGGTTTCGTTTACTCGAAATGGTGAATTTAAGAGATTTCGAATGGCAGAAGAAAAAATCAAACAATTTAATCCTGATGTATTTGCATTATTTGAAAGTAAAGCGAGAAGAAATCTCAAGGGATTAAAACAATATTTGAATGATTCGCCAAAGACGAAAATACAAATATGTGATTTTAATACAGTTAACAATATCCCTAATGAAATCTTACCAGATGATTCTGTTGATATGATTGTGACCTCTCCACCGTATGGTGATAGTCATACAACAGTAGCATACGGACAATTTTCCCGATGGGCAAATGAATGGTTCAATTTCCCAAATGCTAAAAATTTGGATAGAATCTTAATGGGTGGTAGTCGAAAATCAGAACAAGAAATTGAAACTCAATCTATTAAAAAGGAGTTAGGATTAATAGAAAAAGAAGATTATAAACGGTATTTGGAAGTTGTTTCGTTTTTATACGATTATTCAGATTCCATGAAAAATATTGCTCCTAAAATTAGACCAGGTGGGAGAATATGTTATGTGGTTGGAAATAGAACCGTGAAAGGTATTCAAATACCTTTGGATTATTTTACTGCTGAGATATTTGAAAAATATGGATTTGATCATGAACAAACCATTGTTCGAGAAATTCCTAATAAAAGAATGCCTTCAAAAACAAGTCCGACCAATAAAGCTGGAGCCAAAGTTGCCACCATGAGCAACGAGTATATTGTAATAATGTCGAAAAAGCATAATCAAGGAAAAAAATCCAAATAATTATTTCTAACAAAAAAATTTTTTTCTTACTTTTGCAACCTTGTAAAAACGAGGGTATTTTATATAAACAATTTAAAATAAACGAATTATGGAAAAAATTAAAGTTGGTATTAATGGTTTTGGTCGTATCGGAAGATTGGTTTTCCGTGCTTCCATAGAAAGAGAAAATATCCAAGTGGTTGCCATCAACGACTTGCTGGATGTTGATTATATGGCTTATATGCTTAAATATGATTCTATTCACGGTCAATTTAAGGGTGATATAAAAGTAGAAGACGGTTGCCTGGTTGTCAATGGCGACAAGATCCGTGTTACTTCAGAGAAAGATCCCGCTAACCTGAAATGGAACGAAGTGGGTGCCGAATATGTCGTTGAATCTACGGGTTTGTTCCTCACCAAAGAATTGGCAGAGAAACATATCGCAGCCGGTGCCAAGAGAGTGGTTATGTCTGCTCCTTCAAAAGATGACACTCCTATGTTTGTTATGGGTGTTAACAATGATACATACAATGGTCAGCCTATCGTTTCCAACGCTTCTTGCACCACCAACTGCTTGGCTCCTATCGTAAAGGTGCTGCACGACAATTTCGGCATGGTGGAAGGTTTGATGACCACCGTTCACGCTACAACCGCTACCCAGAAGACCGTGGATGGTCCTTCTGCTAAGGATTGGCGTGGTGGTAGAGCCGCTGCCGGCAACATCATCCCCTCATCAACGGGTGCTGCCAAGGCTGTGACCAAAGTTATCCCCGAACTGAAAGGCCGTCTCACGGGCATGTCGTTCCGCGTTCCCACTTTGGACGTTTCGGTTGTTGACCTGACCTGCCGTTTGGAGAAAGCTACCACTTATGATGAAATCAAGGCTGCTATGAAGAAAGCCAGCGAGAACGAACTGAAAGGCGTTCTGGGTTATACTGAAGATGCAGTTGTTTCAACCGACTTCATTGGCGACAAGAGAACTTCTATTTTCGACGCTGCCGGTGGTATCATGTTGAATCCCAATTTCGTTAAGGTGATTGCTTGGTACGACAACGAAATGGGCTACTCAAACAAAGTGCTTGATTTGATTGCTTATATGAATACGAAGAAATAGTTTTCTTCCAATCATTACGAAGAAAGGCAAATGTCCATCAGGATGTTTGCCTTTACTTTTTTATAGGAGGATGCAAGTCTAAAAATTGTATCTTTGCGATATGGAACGCACGACCTATTTTGCTGATATATTGCTGCCTTTACCATTGCCAGGGCTCTTTACCTATCGTTTGCCCCACGATTTGGATGTGCCGTTGGCTTTTGGCATGAGGGTGGTGGTTCCTTTTGGCAAGAGCAAGCTCTATTCGGGCTTGGTGGTGGAAGTGCACACCCGCGTTCCTGATCAGGTGAATGTCAAGTATGTGCTGGATGTTATTGACAATGAGCCGATAGTATCGCCTCAGCAGTACAAGTTGTGGCAATGGATTGCCGACTATTACATGTGCACATTGGGCGAGGTGATGGCCGTGGCTCTGCCATCGGCGCTGAAGATTGCCAGCGAGACCAAAATCATGCTCAATCCCGCGTTTGACGGAGATGTTTCCACGCTGACCGAAAGGGAGTTGCGCCTCACGGAGGCTTTGTCGTACCGCCCTATGATGACTATCGACGAGATTTCGAAGACGCTGAACATGCAGAAGGTAATTCCCATTATCAAGTCGCTGGTGGAAAAGGATGTGGTGATTACCGATGAGGAAATCCGCGACCCCTACAAGCCGAAGATCGAAACGTACGTGTCGCTGACGCCCGAATATGCCAATAATGAACAGGCTTTCAATCAGCTGCTTGACCAACTGAGTGCATCGAAAAGAACCGCTGGGCAGTGCGATATGCTGCTGGCATTTCTAATGAGCGCCCGCAGTGGCAAGGGTGTGGGAGATTTGAAAGCCCAAATGCGCAAAGCCGACTTGTTGAAGTTACCTGCGGCATCTCCGTCTCGTCTGCAAAGTTTGGTAGAGAAAGGTGTTTTCCAAATTAAAGAGCAGAAAATCAGCCGTTTGGCTAACTATGACCCCAATGACTCGGCCGCATCAATTACGCTGTCGGCGCCGCAACAGAAGGCATACGAAGAGATAAAGGAGCAGATGACGCAGCATGAGGTGGTGCTGTTGCACGGGGTAACGGGCAGTGGCAAGACCGAAATCTACATCAAGATGATTGATGAGGTGCTGAAAGAGGGCAAACAGGTGCTGTATCTGTTGCCAGAGATTGCCCTTACCTCACAGATAGTGAATCGTTTGCGCAAATATTTCGGCGACAAGGTTGGCGTTTACCACTCCCGCTTCAACGAGTACGAGCGGGTGGAAATATGGAACCATGTTTTGCAAAGCGGTGGCAGTATCACAGGTAAGTACCAGCTGATTCTTGGTGCTCGCTCGGCGCTGTTCCTGCCCTATCGCAACTTAGGACTGGTCATTGTGGATGAGGAGCACGACGGCTCATACAAGCAGGTTGACCCTGCGCCTCGCTATCATGCTCGCGACGGCGCCATTGTGTTGGCTGGCATTCACAAAGCCAAAACCTTATTAGGTACGGCAACACCCTCATTAGAAACATATTACAACGTAAAGAACAATAAATATGGCTTGGTGCAGTTGATGCAGCGCTATGCTAACAGCACGCTGCCCGAAATTTGGGTGGTGAATCTGGTGGAGAGCATCAAGCAAAAGAAGATGCACGGCCAGTTTTCGGAGTATCTGCTCGAGCATATCGAGAAGGCGCTTAACAACAAGGAGCAGGTCATCATCTTCCAGAACCGCCGCGGTTACTCGCTCCGGCTGTTCTGCAACTCGTGCCAGACGATGCCTACTTGCCGTTACTGCGATGTGACTTTGACGTACCACAAACGCAGTCGCCTGCTGAAGTGCCACTATTGCGGTTATGCCATCGATTTGCCCAACGAGTGCCCCTCGTGCCACAGCAAGGATATAGAGATGCAAGGCTATGGCACCGAGCAAGTTGAGGAGATATTGGCGGAGCGTTTTCCCAATGCGGTTATCAGTCGCATGGACCTTGACACCACGCGCTCGAAATCGTCATACCAGAAGATAATCACTGATTTTGAGGAACATAAGACCGACATACTCGTAGGTACGCAGATGGTTACCAAGGGACTCGATTTTGACAGGGTGTCGGTTGTGGGCATTCTCAACGCCGACAGTCTGATTTCCTACCCTGACTTTCGCTCCTTTGAGCGTGCTTATCAGTTGATGGAGCAGGTGAGCGGGCGGGCGGGCCGCAAGGAGATTCCCGGCAAGGTGATTATCCAGAGCTACCGTCCCGAGCATCCGGCACTGCAATATGTTGTGGGCCACAACTACGAGGCCATGTACCAGCATCAGATAGAAGAGCGTAAGAATTTCTTTTATCCTCCTATCAGTAAGATGATTAAGATAACCTTGAAGCATCGTGAGGAACAAATGGTGAACGAAGCTGCTGCCGTGTTGGTCGATATGTTGCGCCAGGCGTTTCCCAAGCAGGTATTAGGTCCTGAATTTCCGTTGGTGTCAAGGGTGCAGAACTATTTTATGAAAGACTGTTGGGTGAAATTTGCCCGCGATGGTCAGGTGAAAAAGAAGAAAGTCTATCTGCGTCAAGTCATTGACACCTTTCAAACAACTTTGAAATACAAAAGTGTGCGTGTTGTGATCAATGTGGATTGCTAACGCTATTTGATTTCCACTTTCTCGTAGTTTTCAATCATAATCAGACGGGCACGTTGGTTCTCGTAGCCGCCGTTAGGCGTTTTCTTGAATTGGAACCCCAAGGAATAATAGAAGTTATCGGGGTCATTTTCATGATGGAACAACTTCTGAATGAAGTATTTGGTAATATCGTATCCTTGGAATGAAAAGCGTGTCAGACTGGGAGGGTAGGCGTATTGATTGATGAAGTTAATGGAAAAATATTCCGTTTTATCTTCTTTATAATCAACAAAATAATTAGAAAAATAGTGAACATTCAGTCGATTGAAATATTCAAATTCAATGGTGTTGATAGAGAGCCATTTTTCGGGAACAATCATCGTTACGGGCTTGCTATAGTCGGCGATGGTGTAGTTTTGCACATGATTGGTCACCGTAGCTTCATTGTCGAATAGGGCGATGACAATATTTTGATAATGTGGTTTCAGGTATTGGTGCAGCGCGTTTACATTTTCCGAAACGGCCACTTTCCGATAGGGAATGTTATGAGAATCAAAGTATTGCTCATATTCTTGTTGCTCATCGGTCATCTCGTCGCTGGCCACCCAGAGGATGACGTTATTTTTAGGGTAGCGTTTGATGATGAGCGAATCGGTCAAATGGGGATAGACGCGGGTTGGAGGCAGCACCTTGTAGGCAAACTCGTTGTCATTTACAATACTGCTGCGGGTGCTGAAGGGGTTGACAATGGGAATGTGATGTTCTTTGGCAAAAGAGGAGGCGATGGCGAACATCTTACCATAGAAAGGTCCTATAATCAAGTCGATTTTATGGTGTGTAACAGCCTCTTGCAGAATGTTTTGCAGCTGCTTTGCGTTGTTGGTCACATCACGCACAATCACGTTGAGGTTGACAAACTTGCGGTCGTATTCGTCCAAAGCCATTTTCGCTCCTTCCCAAAAGCCGATGAGGTCGAAGGAGGGTATTTCGTAAAGGTCGTTTTCGGTGCTAACAGAGTCGATATTAATTTGTTCGGCTTGTTCAAGATGGAATGGCACGAGGAAAAGAATGGTTTTATCCATTCTGGATTGAGCTGATAAAGAGCATATTGTGAGTAGGCCAACGAGGCAGCAGAGCAGTTTTTTCATTCTTTACAAGTTTGCTTCAGCGTCATCAATTTCCTTTTGTAGTTTTTTGGGCAGGTTCTCCACGCAGTGGTGGCATTTCATCTCCAGCGTGTACATGCGGGCGATGCAGTAGTTGGAATGTTTGCAGCCGCTGCGTTCTTCGCCTTCGTGCAGTTTGTTGACGAAGTCGGTATCGTGAACCAGCGCTCTGGCTATCTGCAGTCCGCAGAAACCGGCATCGAGCACCTCTTCCATTTTTTGGCGAGAGATAAGTCCGCCGACATAGATGAGCGGCATGTTAAGGGCGGCGCGGAACTTCTTGGCATCCTCGAGGAAGTAGGCTTCCTTGAACGGCACGGTGGGCACCATCAGTCGGCCGAACAGGGCGAGGCCGAGTTTCAGCCACCAGAAGCGCCACGGGTTCATATAGTAGGCCATGGCCTTCAAGGGCATGGCGCCACGCATCACGGCCATGGGGGCTTTGCTGACGAAGCCGGCGGTGAGCACGAGAGCGTGAACACCGAGTTTTTCCAGTTCTTGAGCCACCTTGATACACTCGTCGATCTGCATACCGCTCTTGAAACCGTCGTACATGTTCACTTTCACCACTACGCCCATATCATCTTTGGCAGCGCGCATCACCTCATTAATCACCATTCGCATGAACCGCATTCGGTTTTCGAGCGAGCCGCCGAATTTGTCGCGGCGTTTGTTGGTGTAGGGCGACAAGAACTGGCTGATGAGGTAGCCGTGGCCAGCATGGATTTCCACACAGTCGAAGCCGGCGCGGCGGCACATCTCCACAGCGCGGCCGAAATCTTTCACCAGCTCTTCAATCTCGTGTTCCTTCAGTTTGCGCACGATGGTGGGCGAGTAGAGGTTGAAGCCACTTGATGCGCCGACGGGAATCTGGCCGCAGGTGTACCAGTGGGTCATGTTGCCGCAGTGTCCCAGCTGGATGGAAGCCTTGGCGCCTTCAGCGTGAATGGCGTCGGTCAACTTTTTCAGGTCGGGGATAATCTCCTCACGCATATAGAGTTGTCCATCGAACGATACACCGCTGCGGTTCACCGCTGCATAGGCGATGGTGGTCATGCCGATACCTCCGCGAGCCACGGCAGTGTGATAGTCGAATAGCTCTTGCGTGGGCTTGTTAGCGCGGCACATATTTTCAAACGCCGCCGACCTGATGGTGCGGTTTCTTAAGGTTACAGGGCCAATATTTACTGGTGTAAAGATTTGTGAATCAATCATATTTTGTTATGTTATTATTTGAAAAAACTGGCTATCTCTTCTTCCGAGAGGTAATGAATGATTTGCTTTCCTGAAGGAGATAGGTGGAAGAGCGGACAGGCGAAGAGTTGCTCAATGAAGGCGCTGATTTCGCTATCGTCGGTCAGCGGTTTGTATAGACTAGCCTTTTTCTTAGCCATGCTTAAGGCAAGGTTGGCTGTCTTTTCGGCATGATACAGGAAAATGTTCGACTTGTAAGATTCCAGCACTGCCTCGATGGTGTTTTGCATATTCTCGTCTTCAATGTCTGAAGGCGAGCCGTTGACGGCAAATTGGTTGCCGCCCATCATTTCAATGTCGTAGCCCAAGCTGCGCAAGTAAGGAATCAGTTCGGTGAGCAACTCGGCGTCGGCAGTCGAGAGGGAGAGTGTCTCAGGGAAGAGCCGCTGTTGCACCACCACGGGCTTGTTCTCCATAGCTTCCAAGTACGACTGGTACAGGATGCGTTCACGACCGCCCAAGATGTCAATTAGCAGCAGTTTGCTATCGTGAGAGGCCACAATGTAGCGGTTATTCAAGGTGAAAAAGTGCGTTGGAATCACCTTTTCGGTTGTGTCATTCAGGTCAAGGGTGTTGTCGCTTTGGTTGAGTTTGCTAGGCAAATCAATCGTTTCAGCCTTGAATTCGCCGTAGAATTTTTCCCAGCCAGCCAGTTCTGATTTAGTGTGTGCAGTGCCAGCGGTGAACGAGTCGTGTTTCTTGGGCGTGTTGAACGGATTGTAATTGGGATTGATGTTCACCGTTGGGGCAACGATACGGCCTGGGTCGGGCAGGTTCGAAACATCCATACCCCGCTCGTAGTCAAAGTCCAACATCGGTGTCAGCGACATGGTACCCAACGATTTCTTGACAGCGGCATTCAAAAAGCCGAATATCAAACGTTCGTCTTGCAACTTGACATCCACCTTGGTCGGACTGATGTTGATATCGATGGTTTTCGGATCAATGTCCAGATGGATGAAATAGGCCGGTTTGTAGCCGTCGGGAATGAGCTCTTTGTAAGCCGTTTCGATAGCGTAGTTCAACAGATTATGACGAACATATCGGTTGTTGATGAACATGTACTGCTCATTCTTCTTTTTCTTGGCATTTTCAGGTTTGGCGATAAAACCGCCTAAGATGCCGAAGTCGGTCGATTGTTCAACGGGGAACAATTTGTCTTTCAGGTGGTTGCCGAAAATGTTGACAATCCGCTGCTTGAAATTGGATGCCGTCAGGTTGAAGAGCGTTTTGCCGTTGTGGCTCAGCGTAAATGCGATTTGCGTGTGGATGAGAGCCACTCTATAGAATTCCTCTTCAATATGGGAGAACTCCACGGCGTCGGACTTGAGGAAGTTGCGGCGGGCGGGTACATTAAAGAAGAGGTTTTTCACCGAAAAAGAGGTGCCGTCGGCTGTAGCGATGGGGCTATGTTCTTTGATGACAGAGCCTTCGTTGCACACGAGGGTGCCCATTGTATCTTCGGCGCGTTTGGTTTTCAGCTCCACATGGGCGATGGCGGCGATGGAAGCGAGTGCTTCGCCACGGAACCCCTTGGTGGTCAGGCGAAACAGGTCGTCGGCATTTTGGATTTTGGAGGTTGCGTGCCGCTCGAAGCACATACGCGCGTCGGCGAAGCTCATGCCACAGCCGTTGTCAATCACTTGTATCAATGTGCGCCCCGCATCCTTGACAATGAGGTGGATTTGGGTTGCACCGGCATCTACTGCATTCTCCAGCAATTCCTTGACGGCCGAAGCGGGGCGTTGGATGACCTCGCCTGCGGCAATCTGGTTGGCTACATTCTCAGGCAGTAAATGGATGATGTCATTCATGATTATTTTGTGATATCAAAATCGATGAAAACTATGTAAAAAACCGGTTGAAGTATAGATAAAGAACTGCAAGAAGAACGAAAATAAACAGCAGCCAAATTAAGATTCTCGATGAGGATTGCGGCCGGTTTTTATGTTGCCGGCGGCGGTCCCAGCTGTCGTGCATGTGATTGGCAAACTCACGGGTGCGGGCAGCCTCACCCTCCTCTTTCTCCTCTGGTTTGTCGGGGTCGTAGAATTGGGGTTTGTAATTATACTTTCTCACTTCCGGGCGATGGAAGAAGGTGAAACTAGACATGGCTGTAAGTTTAGGGTGTTATTTTTCTTCGGGTTGCGTGTTCTCTTTCTGCACTTGCGGGCGCATTTGCGGGAAGAAGAGCACATCTTGGATGGAGGCCGAGTTGGTCATGATCATGGCCAGACGGTCTATACCGATGCCAAGGCCTGCTGTGGGAGGCATACCAAACTCGAGGGCGCGGAGGAAGTCTTCGTCCAGCACCATCGATTCGGTGTCGCCGCGTTTGCCCAGTTCCAGCTGGTCTTCAAAACGCTTGCGCTGGTCGATGGGGTCGTTCAATTCTGAGTAGGCGTTGCACAGCTCCTTGCCGTTGCACATAGCTTCGAAACGCTCGGTCATGCCAGGTTTGGTGCGGTGCATCTTGGTCAGTGGCGACATCTCCACGGGATAGTCGTAGATGAAAGTGGGTTGGATGAGCTTCTTCTCGCAGGTCTCGCCGAAGATCTCATCTACCAACTTGCCTTTGCCCATCGTCTTGTCCACTTCAGCACCCACCTTCTTGGCGAAGTCGAACATCTCTTCTTCGCTCATGTTGGAGATGTCGGTGCCTGTAAAGTGCTCGATGGCCTCGAACATGGTGTAGCGCTTCCAAGGACGTTTGAAGTCGATGAGGTTTTCGCCCACTTGCACTTGCGTGGTGCCGTGCAGAGCCAGAGCTACGGCTTCCACCATCTCTTCCACTAGGTTCATCATCCATTCGTAGTCTTTGTAGGCTACATAGAGCTCCATCTGGGTGAATTCGGGGTTGTGGAAGCGGTCCATACCTTCGTTGCGGAAGTCTTTCGAGAACTCATACACGCCATCAAAGCCACCAACAATCAAACGCTTGAGGTAGAGCTCGTTAGCGATACGCAGGTAGAGCGTCATATCCAGTTTGTTGTGGTGGGTCTTGAACGGGCGGGCGGCAGCACCACCGTAGAGGGGTTGCAAAATGGGGGTTTCCACTTCGAGGTAGCCCTTCTCGTTCAAGAAGTTGCGCATGGTGTTGACCAGCTTGGTGCGCTTGATGAAGGTATCTTTAATCTGCGGATTGACAATCAGGTCGAGATAACGCTGGCGATAGCGCTGTTCGGGGTCGGTGAAGGCGTCGAAGGTGTTGCCGTCTTTTTCCTTCACGATGGGTAGCGGGCGGATGGACTTGCTCAGCAACGTAAATTCTTTCACATGGATGCTGATTTCGCCCATTTGGGTAATGAACACAAAGCCTTTCACGCCGATGATATCGCCGATGTCGAGTTTCTTGAAGACGGAGTTGTACATGGCCTTGTCTTCACCCGGACAGATCTCGTCGCGTTTTACGTAAATCTGGATTTTGCCCGTGGCGTCTTGCAGTTCGTAGAATGAAACGGCGCCCATAATACGCTGTTTCATAATACGTCCGGCGATGCAAACATCTTGGAACAGGGAGTTATCTTGAGGATATTTTTCCTTGATTTCGGCGCTGTTGGCGTTCACCGGGTATAGGGGTGCGGGGTATGAGTTGATGCCCAGATTGGCAAAATCGTCTAATTTCTTTCTTCTGATTATTTCTTGTTCAGATAATTCTATGCTCATTTTTCTTCTTTGTTGAAAATCAAGTTATTCGTTATCATTCAATGCTTTAATGCCAGGCAGTTCGATACCTTCCAGGTATTCGAGCATGGCGCCGCCGCCGGTGCTGATATAGGAGATATGGTCGGCAAAGTGGGCTTTGTTGACTGCTGCGATAGAGTCGCCGCCGCCGATGAGCGAGTAAGCTCCGGCGATGGTGGCGGCAGATACGCACAGGGCGATGGTGCAGGTGCCTTTGGCGAAGGTGTCCCATTCAAACACGCCAACGGGGCCGTTCCACAGGATGGTCTTGGAGCTGTTGATGACAGATGCAAACATCTGGGTGGTCTTAGGACCGATGTCCATACCTTGCCAGCCGGCGGGGATGTCGGGCGATTGGGTAGTTTTCTTGTCGGCGTCTTCGCGATAGTCGTTAGCAATCACGTAATCCACAGGTAAATAGAGTTTTACGCCTCTTTTTTCAGCCGTTGCAAGAATCTCCTTGGCATTGTCCACCATGTCGGGTTCGAAAATCGAGTCGCCGATTTCGTGGCCCATGGCGTTGATGAAAGTGTAGCTCATGCCGCCGCCGATGATGAGGTTATCCACTTTGGTGACGAGGTTTTTCAAGATATTGAGTTTGGTCGATACTTTGGAGCCGCCGATGATGGCCGTGAACGGTTTCTGTGCCGAGGTGAAGAGTTTCTCCAGGTTGGAGGCCTCGTCGTACAGCAGGTGGCCGGCAAAGCAGTTGTGTGGGAAGAACTTGGCGATGGTGGCCGTGGAGGCGTGTTCGCGGTGGGCGGTGCCAAAAGCGTCGTTCACGTAAACATCGCCGAGGCGTGCGATGGCCTTGGCAAAGTCGGGATTGCCCTTCTCTTCTTCCGCATGGAAGCGCAGGTTCTCGAGCAGGGCCACGTCGCCCGGTTTCAAGCTGTTGATAACCTTTTCGGCTTCATCGCTCAAAACATCGCCGGCGAAAACGACCTTCTTGCCCAGAATCTCGCTTACGGTGGGGAGGATATGTTTCAAGGAAAAACTATCATTCACTTGGCCTTTCGGACGACCGAGGTGCGACATCAGGATGGCAATGCCACCGTCGCCGGTAATCTTGCTGACCGTAGGAATAGTTCTTTTGATTCTTGTTACATCAGTTACTTGAAAATTCTCGTTCAGCGGCACATTGTAGTCCACTCTAACCAATACTTTCTTGCCGCTAAAATTTGTTTGTTCAATTGATTTCATCGTTTATAGTTTGTTTTATGTAATGGATTTCAGAAAATCATTTTATTTGCATTCTTTGCAGAATACTTTCTTAACCTCGCGGTTGTCTAAGATGCACATAGACATCTTTTCGAAGAGGGCACACAGGCGGGCCTTGTCTCTTTGGGCTGCCATTTGAACGGCCTTGGCGTAGTTGCCGCTGAGGTACGAGTCTTCTTTATAGCCGCCGATGCTGACGTAGGCAAAGATGAAGTCGTCGGAAACGTCGTCACCGTCGAGGATGAAAGGATCCATCAGGCTGAGTGCGTAGGCGTAGTCGTTGTTGCCGATGAAGATGGCAGCCAAATGGTAGGCTTCCTGCCAGCTGTCGAGCTTAGGATTGCGTACGGCCTTGATTTTGGCGTAGGTGTTGTCTGCCAAGGTCAGGTTCTCGGTGGTTTTGGGTACAGTTTTAAGATATTCGAGAACCTTCAGTTGGAACGACATGTTCAGGCTGTTGACTCTCTCTTTCGAGATGTTCGGGTAGGCGTAGAACTTGTCGATGTTGGCCTGCTTGTTGGCAACGTCGGCCGACGATGTGAGGGTCAGGTTCTTCATGTCGCACAGCAGCTTGTTGTATTCCAGAATGTGGTTGTTTACATCCAGTTTGTAGTAGTCGTCCATTTCGGTGCACATGGCGTTGCTTACTGGCGAGCCGGTAATGCATTGCAAGTAGAGCTTGTTGTTGAGCATGGCCTGGTTGGCTTTCTTTACGGGAATCTTCATCTTCTTGACAACGCCAGAGTTATAGTTGCGTTCCTCCACCTGCTTGATGATGTATTTCTGGATAGCCATGGCGAGTTGGGTCTTGCCTTGAGCCAGGCTCTTGTTGAACTTGTAAACCACGAAGTCTTGTTCATCCTTGCCTTCCACGTGGTAAGTTACATGGAAGATAACTTTG
>JAEERB010000248.1 GCA_016285615.1 Bacteroidales bacterium | reverse complement strand
TGCGGAGTCACATGCGCAGCCTGCTTCTCCATTTGACCAATAGGCTGGTCGTTCTCATCGACTAAGATTACGTATTCTTCCATTACACGTTGAATCTGATGTTAAGAATATCACCGTCCTGAACAACGTATGTCTTGCCCTCCACACGGAACTTACCGGCTTCCTTAACGGCGGCCTCAGAGCCATATTGCAGGAAGTCCTCCGTACTCATCACCTCGGCACGGATGAAGCCACGTTGCAGGTCGCTGTGGATGGCTCCGGCGGCGATGGGAGCGGTGTCTCCCACATGGATGGTCCATGCTCTTGTTTCGTCGGGACCAGTGGTGAAGAAGGAATGCAAGTTCAATGTATGGTAAGCAGTGCGCACCAGTTTGTTCACGCCTGGTTCGGTCAGGCCAGCGTCCTCCATGAAGAGTTGGCGGTCGTCGGCATCGAGTTCCGAGATTTCAGCTTCCAGCTTACCGGCGATGATAAGCATATCTTGACCCTCTTTCAATGAGGCCTTCACGGCATCGGAATACTTGTTTCCAGTTGTGGCAGAGGCATCGTCCACATTGCAGACATAGATCATAGGTTTGGCGGTCAGCAGTTGGATGTCCTGCACGTATTTCTTGTCTTCCTCGGCCACTTTCGCGTCGCGGGCATTGCCGAAGTTCTCCAAAGTTTCCTTGTAAACGGTCAACACGTCGAAGGCTTTCTTGAAGTCCTTTTCGCCGTTTTTCAGCATTTTCTGAGTGCGTTCCAACTTGCGGGTGACCAAATCCAAGTCGCGGACTTGAAGCTCCAAATCAACGAGTTCCATGTCGCGCAAGGGGTCAATGCTGCCTTCGCTGTGGGGGATGTTGGGGTCGTCGAAGCAGCGCAACACGTGGATGAGTGCATCCATGGTCTGCACCTCGGCCAAGAGTTTGTTGCCCACGCCCTGACCGCCTTTGCTCAGTCCTGGCAAGTCGACAATTTCGACCGTTGCGGGCACGATGCGCTTGGAATGGGAGATGTTGTCGATGAGTTTCAAACGCTCGTCCACCACCTCGCACATGCCGATGTTCGACTTCGAGGCAAAACCGATTTCTGCCTTAGTGTTTGATATACAATTGAATATAGTCGTCTTTCCAACGCTTGAAAGACCGATGATTCCGCAATTGAGTGCCATAGTATTATGATTTTGATGGTGCAAAGATACAAAAAAGAAGTTGTTTTTGAATTGTCGGCAACAATTTCAAAAACAACTTCAAAAAAAGGTTGTGCGACCGTTATCTTCTGAAATTCACAAAATTGGCATTGTCAACGCCTAAGTCAAAGCGACCGCCCGTCACGTCGATACGGGTGCCATCGTGCGTGAAGGCACGGAATTGGAATTTGCCTGAGACGACCACCTCGGCATCTTGCTTGTCCACAATGACTTGCTGCACCTTCTCGAATTTGATGTAACCACTGTAAATGCTCTCGATTTCAGGAGCATAATAGCCTTCGAATCTGATATTGCAACTCGTTGAATTCGTGTCGATTGTGAAGCTCTTTCCATCTAATGCTAGGAGACTGTGGTAGTCTTCCAAATGATAGGTGGAATCAATCGGCAGGGTGAAGACCATATCCAGATTGTTGCGATAGTCTCGCCCATAAAGGGTCATGGTCAGTTTTTCACGGTCGGCGACAAGATAGAATGGTCGGCTGTGCTCATAAGAAACGTTGAACGCCTGTTCGTTGATGTAAGCACCGAAAGTGTTGTAACCCATTTCGGAATAGATGGGCAATCCGGGATAGTCTGGGTCGTCGATGTATTGTGTTTGCTTAAAGTCTGATTTTGAGCAGGCTGTCAAGGCAAGCATCATGGAAAGGATGAAGATAAATTTTTTCATGGTTCGTTATTTTAAAGGGATGACTAATTCGATTTGTAACTTGCTCCCGGCGAATTTCGGTTTGGTGGGCAACATTCCTGTGGAGCCGCTGATTTCGAAAAGATGGGCGAGCCAGTTGAAGCCCACGCCAATACCGTTTCTGTCGCCCACTTGAAAACCTCCACCAAAGTAAGCTGAGGCATTCATCGGGTCGGGATTGTCGTAGTGTGTGGTGACTTGTTCGGCATAGGGAGCCATGCCATCCTTGTTCAGGAAATTCACCTTGTTTCGGTTGCCAACGAGGAAGTCAACATCGGCTTCGGCGGCGAGGTACATCCTGAAGGTTTCAAGGCCGGAGTTGAAATAATAGCGGAGTTCGATTGGGATGCCAAGGTAGTGGGAGTGCTGCTCAATGCCTTTCACTTTTAGGTATTCCAGCTGCTGCTCGTTGTCCACTTCGAAATAATACCATTGGTTGTCGACATAGCCTGCAGGATGGAATTTCTCTTCGGCTTTCTTGTATCCGATGCGTTTGTAGTTGAAGCTGTATTGCAGTCCGGTACGAAGGGCCCAATGATAGTTTGGACTGACGATTTCATAACGAAATGAACCTTGCCAAGTCCTCATTCTGCTGTCCACATTGATATATGCGCCATAGCCGCCCGTTGGCCTGAAAGGTTCGAGGTTGGGCGAGAGATGTGCGGTGAATTTCGGCCCCAATTCCACATACAGATTGTGGTGCCAACCATCTTTCGGCTCCGCTTCTTGAGCCATTGTCGCCGTGCCAGTCAGCAAAAGTAGGCACGACCAAAGGAAAATCTTTTTTCTCATAACGTAACGTGTTTGGTTTGATTGTG
>JAEERB010000247.1 GCA_016285615.1 Bacteroidales bacterium | reverse complement strand
GAGGTTTCCTGCCATGTAGAAATCACAACCGGAAGTTATCGCCTCAGTGACAAGCTATTCGGTCCGTTTGGAAAGAACAACTTTGGGACATCTTTACGTTCCACAGGCAAACAATCTTAATAATCTCATACACTATGAAGTATTTACCATCAACAACACGCGTACCACAGGTCAGCTCTTCTTTTGTACAATGAAGAAGTATTGTCAACAATATGCGTGCCTATGGCACGAATAAAAAAGGCGTTGAAAGAACTCTCTCAACGCCTTAGTATATCAATCAACTGCTGCTTAGTCTTTCACGCAGCGAATAGTTGATTGGAGAAACCAATTCATATTATTTGGTGAAGGAGTAGCATAATTAGTATATATATATGCTCCGTAGTAGTGTGATTTTGGTTTGGGACTCGTAGTAGCAAGAACAGCAACGGCCTCACGATCATATGTTGCAGTAGCACCTGAACGATAACTTGCAGGGTAAACATTCATCTCACTCGTATTGTTCTTTTCAGGTTCGTAAGAAGGGGCTCCTTGTTTGGGATTATATTTGTCTGTCCATCCTATGGTAGAAGCTAATGCTTTTGAAACACTCGTGGAAGTTTCAGGATGAGTCAGATTGTGGTTTATTATATAATCATACATCTGATTAAACTCTGCCAAACTGGGCACATGCCAACCATCAGGACAAGGGCCTTGGATACCACTCGGATTAGCTGCTGATCCTACTGTATTTTCTTTGCCTGTAATAGAATCTCTAATAATACATGCGAACGAATAGCCATATCCATATTCTACTGAATTTTTGTTATAATAGTCAGGATCGGTATATGCAATTCTGTCTTGATGATTAGGTCTATTAGGAAAAGCTGCCGAAGGACCTGAACAAGTGTTTGTTAATTTTGGGATTTCCGTACCATCAGAATAGTGGGTTACACGCAAGTTGGTACCCATCCAGCATTGCGAGCCCAAAGCAACGGTAGGATACTTGTTGCCGTCGTAGTCTTCTACTGCCGACTCGCCGCAAACAAAGGTGGAAGGATTGTTGCGGGTAGTGAAGCTGTATTCCTCACCATAGGCTGTACCATCGCCGTTGGTAGCATAGGCACGCACATAATAAGTAGTGTTGGGTGTCAAATCAGCAGCCGTGGCTACAAACCAACCCGTACCCGTGCCTCTTGTCACTGTCGAATCAGCAATGGTTGGGGTTGTATGTAAAGCATAGCAAATACCTCGCTCTATAACTGGGGTACCACCATCATACGAAATAACACCACCGATAATAGCACTAAACGGAGAGATGCTGGCGGGCTTAGCTGTCGTAATCTCAGCCAGGTCAAGTCCTAAGGTTGTAAACGAAAGTTCTTCACCATAGGAAACACCCTTTTCATTAGTAGCATAAGCGCGCACATAATAGGTCTTGCCGGGCTCTAAATTCTTCATGACCTCATTATAATGACCCACATAACCATAAGCCTTAATATATTGACCATTCGCTGTATCCAATTCCACGCCAGGATTATAATCCCAACAGATACCACGGTTTGTAAGGTTACCACCACCGTCGTTCACAACTGTATAATAAATAGTGGCTTGAAGCGCCTCAATACTGTTAACCGAATCGGTAGTCACACCAGGAAGAACCACATCCAAAGTGGTAAAGCTAAGAGCCTCGCCATAACCTACACCACATTCGTTTTCAGCCCATGCTCTAACATAATAGGTGGTACCAGGTTCCAGAGGGTTGAATATAGATAAATTGCTGTTCCATGCTTCCGCAATGCCATTCGGTATGGTTTTTGTTAACGAATCTTCCTTAGAGGGATCATTATGTTTGGCAAATACGACACCTACACCAGTAATGCGGGCACCGCCGTCAGAAATAATCGCACCACCGCTCTTGGCCTGCTTGGTAGTGATGTCGTAGGGTTCTTTTGTTTGCACGGTGGGAGGCACGCACGATACAGTGGTAAAACTCTTCATTTCGCTATACACCGTATCCGCTTCGTTGATGGCAAAAGCTCGAACATAATAGGTAACTCCCGTCTCCAAGTCGGTCAGTTCCACATTGGACATACCCGTGCCATAACCTTCATGACGCACGATGGGGCTCTCCAAAGTAGGATCGGGCAGCGTATCCAAACAGAGACCGCGGTCCAGACAATTAACTTCGGCATCGCACGAAACCATATAATTAAAATAGGCAGAGAAGCGTGTAATGCTGTAAATACTATTCAGTCTAACTCTCGGAGGCGTAATGGTGTCAGTAGTGAAGGTGAGCTGCTGACCGTAGGACGTACCCGTTTCGTTGGTGGCGTATGCACGCACATAATAGGTGGTATTGGGAGTCAGGAATGTCAGTGTGTCTGAGAATTCTCCTATGCCAGCACCATTCGTCGTATGAATGCCCTTATAGAGCGACGGATTCTCTTCGGTGTCGTAGCAGAGACCACGGGCAGACACTTCCAGACCGGCATCATCAACCACCTCACCGCCACAAACGGCAGTACGGCGGGTAACCTTGGTGGCGGGCTTCGTCACCACCGAGGCAAACGGCAGGGCAGGTGTGTTGAACTCGCGCTGTTCGCCATAGGCAATGCCCTTCGAGTTCATGGCGTAGGCTCGCACATAATAATGGGATGAAGGGTTCAAGCCCGTCATCTGGAGGGTGAATTCGGTCACGCCGGCGGCTGCAGTTACATGCGAACTGTCGGTGGTGGGCATGGCTGTC
>JAEERB010000246.1 GCA_016285615.1 Bacteroidales bacterium | reverse complement strand
GGTGACCACCAACAGCTTTGGTTCTTTTGCCTTTCAGATTGGGCAAATGCCTGATTTTGTTACTGTTGGCAGTTTTGATGCCGTTGACTGGACAGGTGCGCCAAAGTACTTTAAGGTCGATTATGATCCCACATGTAAGTACAACTGGAGTTACTCGATGAACGCCACGGCGTTGGTGTCGGTACCATACGCTTTTGTGACCGACGCTGTGTCCTATATTGACGTAGCCAATGTAAAGGATGGCGATGCACTGATATATAATGCTCAAAACCAAAAGTTTGAGGCAACAAAAGTACGTCTTGACTCGATTGAGTGGGATAGAATTCAGCATCGTCCCGAGGTGGCCACGCAAGCTCGTTTAGACAGTCTGGCCGACCAGTTGCAGAGTCGGTTAGCCGAGGTGGAGCGTTCGTTGGCCATGTTGCGCACTTGTGGCACGCTGACCGTTACCGACTATGACGGCAACGTGTACAATGTAGTGGAGATTGGTGGCCAGTGCTGGTTGCGCGAGAATCTGCGCTCGACACATTATGCTGATGGCACGCCCGTAGCCGAAGGCAAGAGTACTACTTCCGAGACGGAGGGCTATTATTATCATTACAATCAAAGTGGCGCCGCCGCCGATGTTTACGGCTTGCTCTATAACTGGACTGCAGCCATGCGTGGGGCGGGGCAGGAGCGTACGCAAGGCATCTGTCCTGACGGCTGGCATGTGCCGTCTGTGGCCGAATGGAACCGCCTGGCCGACACGTTGGGCGGCGCTTCTGTGGCGGGCGGTAAACTTAAAGCTATGGGTACAGAGTTGTGGGCGGCGCCAAACACGGCAGCCGACAATGCCAGTGGCTTTAGCGCTTTGCCGGCGGGCTACCTTAAAAGCGGCCAATTCGCTGGTCGGGGCACTGACGCCTGTTTCTGGACTTCCAGTGCCGACGGCGCCGGAACCGCCTTCTATCGCCAGTTATTGTCAGCCAGCGGCAGCCTCTACGACTTCAGTTACAGCCGTAGCTGCGGACATTCGGTGAGGTGCGTGAAGTGAGGAGTGAAAAATTGAAAACTGAAAACTGAAACAAGGTTGTTTGGACGTAAGGCACATTCTATTCATTATTGAAAGTTGTTGATTAAATAACTTTATTATATCATTTAATGTCGTTTTATTGTTATTATTGATAAAATAATATTATTTATTGTGTTGCTTATTTTAATTATTTTTGTATTTTTGCATTGATAAAAATACAGATATACATTTATGATAGATATTCATTTGTTATCAGGTCCTAATGTTGACGAAATGGCACTAAACATAGCGCAAAAGGTCAAACAGCGTCGTTTGGAGTTGGATTTGACACAGGCTGGGCTTTCAGCGCGGGCGGGCATACCTGTGCCTACCTATCGTGTGTTTGAAAGGACAGGGAAAATCTCCTTGCAAGCGTTGCTGCACATAGCCTTTGCGTTAAATTGCATGAGCGATTTCAATACATTATTTGCACAGCAGCAATGGACTTCATTAGATGAAATGCTTGAAAATCAACAATTAACAAGAAAAAGAGGAAAGAAACAATGATGTCGCCCAAGAAGATTGAGATTTCGATGTGGGGAAGAACTGTAGGGGTAATGGCCTTGACAAATGATGGCTTATGTGCCTTTGAATACGATGCAGCATGGTTACAGGATGGTTTCCCCATTTCACCGTTTGAATTACCATTGACCGCGGGGGTAAAGATTGCCAAGCGACATCCCTTTAGTGGAGGGTTTGGCGTTTTCGACGATTGTCTGCCTGACGGTTGGGGACGATTGGTTTTATCGCGCTATTTGCAATCTCGAGGGATTCATGCTGAGCAACTTGATTTGTTACAGCAATTGTGCTTGGTGGGCTCTCAAGGCCGTGGAGCATTGGAATTCAAACCCGATGAAAGCATTTCTGCATCACAAGATTATGTAGATTTTGAACGATTGGCAGCTGAGAGTGAGGCTATCCTCGAAACATCCTCATACACAGGAGAATATCTGCAAGAATTAGTGCAGCGTGGTGGCTCCCCAGGCGGTGCACGACCCAAAATCTTTGTGAAAGACGAAGAAGGAGAGTGGCTTGTAAAATTCGGGGCCAAGTACGATCCGTCGGACATTGGTCAACGTGAATGGCATTATGCGATGCTGGCGCAACAATGTGGCATTCAGATGATGCCATGCAAATTGTTTGAAAACAAGTTCTTTGGAACTAAGCGTTTTGACAGGCAAAATGGCACACGACAACATGTGATAAGTGCGGCAGGCTTGTTATCGGCCGATTATCGTGAGCCGGCGCTCGACTACAGACACATCTTTCAACTTGCATCTGTGCTGACGCATTCCATGGAAGAGATGTGGAAGGTATATCGTTTGATGTGTTTCAATGTATTGATAGAGAACAAGGATGACCATGCCAAGAACTTTGCATTTCTTTATGATGACCAATGGCACTTGGCACCAGCCTTTGATCTTTTGCCTTCTGACGGATTCAATGGTTATCATACTACCACGGTAAACGACGCAATAGAGCCGCAAAAATCTGATGTGTTAGCATTGGCCTCTCGGGTTGGATTAAATGTTAAAAAAGCCGACGAAATATTCGAGTATATAAAAGAATGCGTTAGGAAGCATTAACTGTTTTTTAGGGTTAAATAGTGGTTGTGTTAGGTGCAAAATATTTTGTTCGCGAACTATTTTTTGTAACCAAATTTTGTTATTTTT
>JAEERB010000245.1 GCA_016285615.1 Bacteroidales bacterium | reverse complement strand
TCGTGCGACGACATCAGCACGTTGCCCTTGAACTTGACCAGCGTGTTGTTGAACGCCTGAATCGACTCAAGGTCGAGGTGGTTTGTGGGGGTGTCGAGGATGAGGACGTTGGCGTTGCGAATCATCATACGCGCAATCATACAGCGCACACGCTCGCCACCCGAAAGCACGTTGGCTTTCTTGTTTACCTCGTCGCCTGAGAATAGCATTTTGCCCAGATAGCCACGCAGATAGAGGTCGCTGGTGTCTTCAGAGAATTGTGCGAGCCAGTCCATCAGAGTGATGTCATCTTTGAAAAATTTCTCGTTGTCGAGCGGTAGATAGGCCTTTGTGATGGTCTGTCCCCAGGTGTACGAGCCGGTGTCGGGTGCAAGATGGTCTTTCAGAATCTCGAATAGCGTGGTCATTGCACGGGTGTTGCGCGACAGGAAGACGATTTTGTCGTCTTTGTTCACCGTGAAATTCAGATTGCTGAACAGTTTCACACCGTCAACGGTCTTCGACAGGTCTTTCACATCGAGAATGCGGTCGCCACACTCACGGGCAGGGGTGAAGATAATGCCCGGATATTTGCGGTTCGATGGTTTAATCTCTTCAATATTAAGTTTTTCCAGCATCTTCTTGCGGCTAGTGGTCTGCTTGCTTTTGGCCACGTTGGCGCTGAATCGGCGGATGAACTCTTCAAGTTCCTTCTTCTTCTCTTCGGCCTTCTTGTTCTGCATTTGTTGCTGACGCAGAGCAAGTTGGCTCGACTCGTACCAGAAACTGTAGTTGCCAGCGAACATCTGAATGCGGTTGAAATCGATGTCGACGGTGTGGGTGCAGATTGAGTCGAGGAAGTGACGGTCGTGCGAGACCACAAGCACAGTGTTCTCAAATTCCGACAGGTAGTGCTCGAGCCACGTCACGGTGTCGAGGTCGAGGTCGTTGGTTGGCTCGTCGAGCAACAGGTTGTCGGGCTTGCCGAAAAGCGCCTGTGCCAGCAACACTTTCACCTTCTCTTTACCGCTCAACTCTCGCATATATTTTTGGTGCAAATCTTCTTTGATACCAAGTCCGCTCAACAGTGTGGCTGCGTCGCTCTCGGCGTTCCAGCCGTCCATCTCGGCAAATTTCTCTTCAAGTTCTGATGCCTTGATGCCGTCTTCTTCGCTGAAATCGGGTTTTGCGTAGAGCGCGTCCTTCTCGTTCATCACGCGCCACAGTTCGGCGTGGCCCATTAGCACGGTGTTCAGCACGGTGCAGTCGTCGAACTCAAAGTGGTTCTGCTTCAGCACCGAAAGCCGTTCATGCGGTCCAATGGTGACGGTTCCGCGCGTGGCGTCGATTCCGCCGTAGAGCGTCTTCAGAAAAGTGGATTTTCCAGCGCCGTTGGCACCAATAATGCCGTAGCAGTTGCCTGGTGTGAACTTAAGATTAACATCTTGAAAAAGAATGCGTTTGCCAAACTGAACGCAGAGATTTGATACTGTAATCATCGTCAAAAATTTTGAGCCGCAAAGGTAGTCAATTACCGGCAATAAAAAATTAGTTGATTATGATGTCTGTATAAAACAATTGTTTATATTCGTAAACAGTTGCAATTGATTCTACCACTAGTAAATACAAAAGAATGAAAACCACAAAACACACTATTCTTGCAGTGGCCATGTGCCTTTGTGGCGCGTTTGGCGCAAAGGCCGCTTACAACGGCACACCAGTAACACCACAGCGAATTTCAAGCGTGAATTATGCCACATACGGCTTCACTGCCGATACTTACTTGGCTTATGAGAATTGGTATGCCATTAGCTCTGCCGAAGAACTTTATGGTTATGCTGCTTTGGTTAATAATGGCGCGACATCGGCAAATGGAGTTCTAACCGCCAATATTGTAGTGAACGAAAACGTGTTAAAATCAGATGGCGCACTCAATGGCACACCAACTTACAGTTGGACGCCTATAGGAACTGAAGCAAATAAATTTGCAGGGAAGTTTGATGGGCAGGGATACTCCGTTAGTGGGTTGTATTTCTATAATACGACTTTTTCCACATATCCTTCAGGAGGAGGGCGCATAGGTTTATTTGGTTATTCTCAAGGAGCATCGTCCAATAATAAGGCAGAAATATCAAATGTGGGTGTTATTGATTCATATTTCTATGGTTATTTTTCTATTGGAGGTATTTGTGGCGCAGCTTATGATAATACAATCATATCCAATTGCTACAATATGGGGACTATAAAAGGAACTTATAATATGGGTGGTATTTGTGGCTATACTTATTGTAAGGGTTCAGCATCTTCTCCAACCATAGTCAATTGCTATAATACGGGTTTTGTTTCGGGACCCAATAAAGTAGGAGGAGTTTTAGGGTATTCTTTTACAACTAAAACCATAACCGATTGCTATTATCTGGAAGGTTGTGCCGTAGATGGTAACGGCGTTGTACAGAATGGTATGGGTAACGCATCGACTGGTCGAACCACACCTGATGGTGGAAATATGTCGTCAGCAACCGAAGAAGAATTGGGTGAAATGATAGTTCAGATAATTGGAGAAAACGATTCGGGTGGCGTGATTTGGATTGGAGATGTAATAACTGTTTATGGAGATTGGGTGGTAACATCCAATTTCGTGGTTCCTGCCGGTAAAACTTTGAATATTCTTGATGGTGCATCGGTTACCATAATAGAAGGGGTGGAACTTGTTAATGAAGGCATTGTTAACAATAATGGTACTATTGT
>JAEERB010000244.1 GCA_016285615.1 Bacteroidales bacterium | reverse complement strand
TGTTTGGTTTGTAAGCCATGATATCTTTTTGTCTAATTTGGGTGTTTAACTGATTTGAATGATATTACTCTGCGGCGGGAGCCTCTTCCTCTTCGGCGAGAGCCTCGGGAGCCTCTTCCTCAGCGACGGGTGCATCTTCCTTGCGGGCACGGTGCTGGCGGCGAGGTCTTGCATCAGCAGCCTCTTCGCTCTGCTCGGCAGCGGCCTTCTCGTCGGCCTTCTCTGCCTTGCGCTCCTCCAGACCCTCTGCGATAGCGGCGCAGCAAGCGGTCAGGATGACGTCGATGCTGTCCTTGGCATCGTCATTGGCAGGAATCACGAAGTCGATGTCGTTGGGGTTGGAGTTGGTATCGACGATACCGAACACGGGGATGCCGAGACGCTTGGCTTCCTTCACTGCGATGTTCTCCTTCATGACGTCAACGACGAAGAGAGCAGACGGAAGACGGGTGAGGTCGACGATGGAACCCAGGTTCTTCTCCAACTTGGCACGCTGGCGGGTCACCTGAAGGAGTTCGCGCTTCGAGAGGTTGGAGAATGTGCCGTCGGCAATGAGTTTGTCGATGTTGCCCATCTTCTTCACAGCCTTGCGGATGGTGGGGAAGTTGGTGAGCATGCCACCCGGCCAACGCTCGTTGACATAAGGCATATTGATGCTGGCAGCCTTCTCAGCCACGATGCCCTTTGCTTGTTTTTTAGTAGCGACGAAGAGGATTTTCTTACCCGACTTGGCAATCTGCTTGAGAGCCTCAGCGGATTCGTCGATTTTGGCCACGGTCTTGTGGAGGTCGATGATGTGGATACCATTGCGCTCCATGAAGATATAGGGCTCCATGGCAGGATTCCATTTGCGGCGGAGGTGGCCGAAGTGACAGCCAGCCTGCAGCAGCATATCAAAATTTGTTCTTGACATGATTGATTTGTTGATTTTAAAATTGTTTACTTTCCTTTTAGTTGTTTCTAACCAGCCAGCGGGTAATCATGACGCATCGCCTCAAGAGGTATGCGCTGAGTCTCGCCAGTTTGGATGCTAAACAGATTGTTGTTGCGCGGATTAACGCTTGCTGAACTGGAAGCGTGCGCGTGCCTTTGGACGACCCGGCTTCTTGCGCTCCACAGCGCGGGAGTCGCGGGTGAGGAAGCCCTGATCCTTGAGTGCTTTCTTGTCCTCAGCGTTGATCTTCACCAATGCGCGGGCGATGGCAAGCCTCAGAGCCTGGCTCTGACCGGTGAAGCCACCTCCGTCGAGGTTGACCTTGACATCATATTTGTCTGCAACATTGAGCAACTCGAGCGGCTGCTTGACAACATACTGAAGGATGGCTGAGGGGAAATACTCGTTGAGGTCCTTCTTGTTGATGGTGATTTTGCCTGTACCATCGCTGACGTAAACACGTGCCACAGCACTCTTACGACGGCCTAATGCATTACATAAATATTCCATTCCTGCGATTATTTATACTGGTTAATATCAATTGCTTTGGGTTTCTGAGCCTCATGCTTGTGCTCAGTTCCCGGATAGACAAAGAGGTTGTCGAGCAGTTTACGGCCGAGCGGACCTTTCGGAAGCATGCCCTTGACGGCATGACGGATGATACGCTCCGAACCATCCTCGCGCAAACGGAGTTTGGCGGGAGTCTCAAAGCGCTGACCACCTGGATAGCCAGTATAACGTGTGTAGAGTTTGTCAGTCTCTTTCTTGCCGGTGAAGACCACCTTGTCGGCATTGATGATAATCACGTTGTCACCACAGTCTACGTGGGGAGTGAATGTGGGCTTGTACTTTCCACGGAGCAATTTAGCCACCTTGGAACAGAGACGACCCACCACCTGATCGGTGGCGTCGATAACGACCCACTCTTTCTGGGCTGTTTCCCTGTTGACGGAAATAGTCTTGTAACTTAAAGTGTTCATTTCAAATGTTAAAAATTCTACTAAAAAACAAGTTTACCTTTCTTTGTACGGAGATTCACTAACCGTTGGGCCTGGCCAAAAGCACAACTATTAACACGCCGCACTTGGGGGCTCTAAGCATACCCCCTGTAATAATCGGACTGCAAAGGTACACATATTTTTTATATATGAGAGTCACATCAGATCACCAAAACAAAAATTTTAATGATTTTTAACCAACAGAATAACAAAAAAGATAAAAAGCAATAAGTCAAATCACTTTTTATGCTTCTTTTTGCTTTTTTGTATATTTGTTTTATGAAATAATATGATGTTACTAAAAAAAAATGTAATTTTGCAATTGGAAAAAGGAATACAAGATGACATACACTTCTATAGAAATTTGTGCAGGTGCAGGTGGTCAGGCTTTAGGGCTTGAAATGGCTGGTTTTAATCATTTGGCATTGGTAGAATATGAAAAAGATTATTGTGATTGCTTAAAAACGAACCGTCCTCTTTGGAATGTGAAGTGTATGGACGTAAGGCTATTTGATGGAAAGTCTTTCCGTAACAAGATTGATCTGTTGTCTGGTGGAGTACCTTGCCCCCCTTTCAGCATTGCTGGCAAACAACTTGGTGCTGATGATGAACGTGACCTTTTTCCACAGATGCTTAGGCTCGTTGATGAAATTCAACCAAGAGTAGTGATGATAGAGAATGTGCGTGGTTTTATGGGAAAACAATTTGAAAATTATCGCATGGCTATCCTAAATCGGCTTAACATTCTTGGTTACAATATTCATATTCAACTGCTAAATGCCTCCGACTACGGGGTT
>JAEERB010000059.1 GCA_016285615.1 Bacteroidales bacterium | reverse complement strand
GGCACGTGTCCCGTTATTGTCATAATGAGGATAGAGAACTTGTTGAAATTCCTTATTGTTGCAAGACCATCGTTGTATGTTATCCCGTGATATTAAGGGCTTCATCAATTCAGCTTCTGGGATGTACTTTTCTTGTTCCCAATGAGGATTTAAAAAAACATTGTCGGCACAGGACTTGATGCCAACTCGTACTTTAAATTTATCTCCGATATGAAAAGCGGTATGTGCATTGATAGTATTCAACCATTTTTCCTCTGTAGCATTGGAAAATTGCCATGTGTGTCCGAGATTATTAGAGACCTCTAGTTGTCCGATTGAGTATTTGTATGTTTTGCCATCGACGGAGTAATAACCATCAGTGTGTTCATTAAGAATATCATAGACGGATTGTTTATTGATGATATTTGAAAAGGGCTCCTTTTGAATTGCCTCATAAATTTGGAAATACTTAGTTTGTGTTTGCGAATGGTGAAAGTTTCGCTTTTTACCTATAAAAATAGCAGGTAATACTGCAGCATCAAATAATTTAGTGTCACCAAGGTCTATAATTTCTAAAATGTCATAATGGCTAAATAAAAATTGCCGAATTGAACTTCCGCTTTTGGTTGATAAATATCTATTTGAGGTTATTACTCCGAGAACACCTCCTTCATTTAGCAGGTTTGTCATTCCAATGATGAAAGGATAATACAAATCGATTTTTCCTGACAAATTAAACAATTTGGCTATTTGTTGTGCTTTGCTAGCTCCTAATAATTGTATTCTAACATACGGTGGATTAGCAATAATAACATCAGCCATAGTGTCTATGGGAACTGAAAAAATATCGATGTTTGCGGATGATATTTTAAGAAAATCTTGATGATGAATAGAATAAGACATTATTTTTTTCTGTGAAAAATTGAGCAACGCCTTATTGATGTATGACTCATTAGTATCATAACCTACATATGAGCATGTCTCTTGGTCAAGGTATTTTGCTATGGAAAGTAATAATCGTCCGTCACCACAAGCCGGATCCATTACTGTTAAATGCTGCTTATTAGGAAGATAGGTTAAAATTCTACGAGAAAGAAAGTTCGCTAAAAGGGAAGGCGTGAATGTTGCCCCTGTCTGTTTGATGTTATTGTCTCCTATAGGAAGTTTAGTTCTCATTAAATAAACACGCAAATTAACCCAAAATTTGTAATTAGTGCATTTGATTTTTCAAAAGTACCATTAAAATACATACACTCAATCCATGGTGTTTAAAAGTTTTCAACAAATTTCAATCGAGAAATTTTTCTGGTTTGAAAAAACTCATTTTTCAGTATCATTATTCATAAAAGAGCCTTATTTTTGCACATCTAAATCTAATCTCTATGAACGATATCCGTAAAAAAGTCGATTTTCTGGTCATTGGCTCCGGTGTGGCCGGCCTCTGCTTTGCCTTGAAGGCCGCTAATTACGGCAAAGTTTGCATTGTTACCAAAGCAAAAATGGATGATACTTCGACCAAGTACGCCCAAGGTGGCGTGGCCGCAGTGATGTATAGTCCAGATACTTACGAGAAACACATCGAAGACACAATGATTGCAGGCGATGAGTTGTCAGACCGCCATATCGTGGAACTGACCATTCGCGAATCGACCGAGCGTATTATGGAACTGGTGGAGTGGGGCGTAGATTTCGACAAGACAAAGTCGGGCAAGTTCGCCTTGGCCAAAGAGGGCGGCCATTCAGAGTTTCGTGTGTTGCACCACAAGGATGTGACAGGCTTGGAGATTGAACAGAAATTGATTAAAGCGGCCCAGCAGAATCCTAATATTGAGATTATGGAAAATGCTTTGGCAGTGGAGATTATCACGCAACACCATTTGGGTGTGACCGTCAGCCGACGCACGCCCGACATCACCTGCTACGGCGCCTACATCTACAATCCCAAAACCAAAAAGGTGATGACCATCCTTTCAAAAATCACGATGATGGCTACTGGCGGCATTGGCACAGTTTATGGCAATACTACCAATCCGACTGTGGCTACCGGCGATGGTATCGCCATGGTTTACAGAGCCAAAGGCGCCGTGCGTGGCATGGAGTTCGTACAGTTTCACCCCACGTCGCTTTATAATCCGAGCGAACGCCCCTCGTTCCTGATTACCGAAGCAATGCGTGGCGCGGGTGCCATTCTGAAAAACAAGGATGGCGAGGAGTTTATGCGTAAGTACGACGAGCGTGGCTCGTTGGCACCTCGTGATATCGTGGCCCGAGCTATCGATAATGAAATGAAAATCAAGGGTATCGACCATGTCTATTTGGACACGACACTGATCCCCAAACATGAGATTTTTACCCATTTCCCCAATATTTACGCCAAGTGCCTCAGCATTGGTATCGACCCCACTAAGGAGATGATTCCCGTAGTGCCTGCCGCTCATTACTCTTGCGGTGGTATCCAAGTGGATGAATGGGGTAGGTCTTCCATTCTTCACCTCTATGCTTCCGGCGAATGCGCATCAACAGGTTTGCATGGTGCCAATCGTTTGGCTTCCAATTCTTTACTTGAAGCACTGGTCTTCTCTCATCGCGCTTGCTTGAATGCCGTAGAGGCTATCAAGTCGATAGATTTTTGTGATGAAGTGCCCGATTGGGACACTGAAGGTACTGTGCTCAACGAAGAGATGGTGCTCATCACCCAGTCGATGAAGGAGGTGCAGATGATTATGTCGAGCTATGTGGGCATTGTGCGTTCAAACCTGCGTCTGCAGCGTGCTTTCGACCGCCTCGATATCATCTACAAGGAGACGGAAGAACTCTACAAGCGGTCGGTACTCATTCCCGAAATCTGCGAACTGCGTAATGTCATCAATGTGGGCTACCTGATTATCCGTCATGCTATGGAGCGTAAAGAGAGCCGCGGTCTGCACTATTCGCTCGATTATCCCGAGCATACCGATGTCAGCCAGTCGAAACACGATATGTTATAACGAGTTGCAATGAAGTTCAGAACTGCCATTAGTCCGATCAAGTATCCGTTTCACATTGGCTATGAAGACCCTGTGATGCTGATGGGCTCGTGCTTTTCCGATCATATTGGGCATTTCTTTGCCCGCTCGGGCTTCCAAACGTGCTCCAATCCTTTTGGCACGCTTTTTAACCCTTTGTCGATTGCGCAAGATGTTGATTTTCTGTTAAATCCAGCATCGTTTGACGAGTCGTGGTACTTGCCATTCGACGGGCGCTGGGTAAGCTTGGCTCATTACAGTAAATTCTCCAATGCCGACAAAGATGTGTTCTTGCAACGCATTCATCTTCAGATGTCTGGGGCCTCTGATTTCTTGCGTTCGGCCCATTATCTGTTTATCACGTGGGGAACGGCTTATCTCTATCGTCATCTTGAACGGAATCGAGTTGTGGCTAATTGCCATAAGATGCCTGCTTCGTGTTTCAGTAAGGAGCGACTTTCTATTAATAATATTGTAGAAACTTATCAGCCACTTTTCGAGCGATTGTGGCAGTGTAATAAAGATTTGCGCATCGTGCTGACGGTCAGCCCAGTGCGTCATTTGGGCGATGGCTTTCACGAGAATACGCTGAGCAAGTCGGTGCTTCATCTGGCTGCCGAGCAGTTGGTCGATAACAATAGGGTTTTCTATTTTCCCGCTTACGAGATTCTGCAGGACGACTTGCGCGATTACCGCTTTTATGCGGCCGACTTGTGTCATCCGTCGCCGAGTGCGGTGGAGTATATAGAAGATTTGGTATCCCAATCGTTCTTTACGGCTGAGACGGAGTCGCTGCGAAAGCAAAAGGAGAAAGAGTTCAAGGCCTCACTGCATCGCCCCATTTGCGATTAGTCAACTTATTTCTTTTCAATCAGTTGGTTGATTTCCTCTTCGGTTTTGGTGAGTTTGTCTTTGCAAATTTGGATGAGTTGGGATGCACGTTCGATTTTTTTGGCTAATTCATCCACGGAAATGTCAGCATTTTCCATCTTCTGCACAATTTCCTGCAATTCCTGATAAGCATCGGTATAGGTCATTTGGCTTTTCGGCATGGCTTGTTTCTTTTTATGTTGCAAAGATACAATAATATATTTGTCAGCCCATTTCCATATAACGCTAAAAGTTGTATTTTTGCAATCCATTGATGGAATAATCTTTAAAAATGTAACTATATGATGGATAATAATTTAAAATACAAGATTGCAGATATGAATCTTGCCGACTGGGGTCGGAAGGAGATTGAGGTTTCGGAAAAGGAAATGCCTGGCTTGATGGCATTGCGCGAAAAGTATGGCGACAGTCAACCGCTGAAAGGCGCTCGTATTATGGGCTCGCTGCACATGACCATCCAGACGGCCGTACTGATCGAGACACTGGTGCATCTGGGTGCCGATGTGAGATGGTGCAGCTGCAACATCTTTTCTACACAAGACCATGCCGCTGCAGCCATTGCCGCTGCTGGCGTGCCCGTTTTTGCATGGAAAGGTGAGAGCTTGGAAGACTACTGGTGGTGTACCTATCAGGCTATTTCATTCCCCGGCGGTAAAGGTCCCCAACTGATTGTGGATGATGGTGGCGACGCTACGCTGATGATTCACATGGGCTACCGTGCCGAAGAGGATCCCTCATTCCTCGATAAAACGCCCTCTTCAGTGGACGAGAAAGTGATTCTGAATTTGTTGAAAGAAGTTTACAAGGAAAATCCTCATAAGTGGCATGATTTGGTAAAAGAGTGGAAAGGTGTTTCGGAAGAGACTACGACTGGCGTGCATCGTTTGTATCAGATGATGGAGCGCGGCGAACTGCTCGTGCCCGCCATCAATGTGAATGACTCGGTGACCAAGTCGAAATTCGACAACCTCTACGGCTGTCGCGAGTCGCTGGCCGACGGTATCAAGCGCGCTACCGATGTAATGATTGCCGGTAAGGTGGTAGTTGTATGCGGCTACGGCGACGTCGGCAAGGGCTGTGCCAAGTCGATGCGCTCGTATGGCGCTCGCGTCATCGTGACCGAAATTGACCCGATTTGCGCACTGCAGGCCGCTATGGAAGGCTTCGAGGTGAAGACGGTTGAATCGACGTTAGGCATTGGCAATATCTATGTGACTACTACGGGCAACTGTGATGTCATCACTGCCGAGCATCTAACTAAAATGCGCGACCAGGCCATCGTTTGCAACATCGGCCATTTCGATAACGAAATCCAAGTGGCTGCCTTCGAAAAATTGCCCAATATTAAGAAGAGAAACATCAAGCCGCAGGTGGATGAGTACATCTTCCCCGACGGCCGTTCTATATTCATCTTGGCTGAAGGTCGTCTCGTCAACTTGGGTTGCGCCACCGGCCATCCCTCGTTCGTGATGAGTAACTCGTTCACCAACCAGACGCTGGCTCAAATTGAGTTGTGGACCAATCCGTACAAAGTGGGCGTCTATTGCTTGCCCAAGCATCTGGACGAAGAAGTGGCCCGTCTGCACCTCTCTAAGATTGGCGTTGAGTTGACCAAACTCACGCAAAAGCAGGCCGACTATATCGGTGTCCCCGTTGACGGCCCGTTCAAAGCAGATTTCTATCGATATTAATAATTTATCATTGGTGGCTGAGCCTGTTGAAGCCACCAATGAACTTGCCGAAGCAACCCATAAAAAATCCCCGCAGCACGCTGCGGGGATTTTTCGTAATATGCTAGTTAGATGATTATTCACCGAAAGTTTCATCACTCAAGCAACGAACGGACTGGTAGTCATTACCATTACTTGAATATTGGTAATAGTAAAAACCAGTAAGATTATAGTTGATTCTAATATATTGACTCTGCCGCTCGCTTCTGGATCTGTTTACCCAATAATGAACTGAACCATTGTGGAAGTAATCGTAGGGGCTGTTTCTTGAAACATAACCATTGGGCATAGCACAGAAGCCAGATGCATTCATGTCAGGATCGCTGTAGTCCGGGTATGTGTAACCAGGGGTATTAGCTACATTTTGATAAGTAGCACCAGCTTCTGGTGTTTCAGGTGTTGGACAACTATAAGTTGCATTACCCGTTCCTTCTTTGTTGGGATAGAATACCCACTTGCCATCTGGAGAGGCCAATTTAATACCTAATTTGCCAGTGGTATTTACTGTTCTAGTACAGTTTGATGAACTTGTATGTACAACTCCAGGATCACATTCTGGGTCAACTTCTTTGAACATAGTTGCCCATTCGGTGAATGAAGGTAAATGCCAACCTTCAGGACAAATACCTCTTAAGGGATCTTCGCTTTGATAAGCCGTGGATCTGTTTGCGGCTGTACGCCAGGGGTAAAGGCAGATTTCATCTCCATTGAGGTTTTTACCCTTCCAATAGTTGCCAACGGCAGACACGGGTTTTTTTTCTACCATAGCCGTTCCATTAGGCAGGGTTTTAACTCTCAAGTCTTCAGCCATCCAGCATTGTTTGCCAATTATAACGGTTTTGTATTCGTTACCGTCAATGTCGGTTAAAGTACCGCAACCTTTGTCTTCTTCCTTTTGGGTAATTTTACCTTCTTCGTCCATAGCAGCCCATTCGGGTTTTTCAAAGTAGGCTAAAACATCGCCAGCCTTGCCACCTTGGATGAGAACCCATTCTTGTTTGTCGTTGTCCCAATAGAGCATATCGCCAGTTTTGGGCTTTTTCACGGGAATGTATTCCACTTTGTTGGCGGTGGGCAGGTCAACGGTGTTACCATCGCTGATGGTCAGTTTGTCACCGTCAATCGAAAGTTCCTGAGCCTCTTTGGTTACGTAAGGAACATCATTGTCGTATTCGCTAGTTTTGGTAGGAATAACGGGAATTTCGGGTTTGTTTTTCAGGTCTTCATACTTGCCGCTGAAGTCGGTGGCAGCCTTGGCAGCGTAGAAAGCGTAAGGAACAGCCATCAGCTGAACGGTGCTGATAACGTTGCCTTCCACGGTGGTCTGAATGAAGTAAGGACCGTTGGCCCAGTCAATCTCGCCAGCGTTTACTTCCAATGAAAGCAGACCGTCGAAATTGGTCGTGGTATTCAGTGTTTCAGTGTAAACCGAGGTGCCGGTAGCGGAGCCTTGCAGAATGTCAATCTGAACATTCACGGGCTGCTCTTGAATAACGGCGTTGTCGGCGTCACGAGCAACTACCTGATAGTTAATCTTGGTGGGAGCCTGAGCAAAAACGGTCATTCCCATGCAAGCTAAAGCCATAATCAGGGTAAAAATTCGTTTCATACTTTTCATGTTTTTGTGCTTTATGTTAATAATTTTGTTTCTCTTTTTCGTAAAATATTTGGTTTTGTGTCGCTGTTTTTGTCGTTTTCTTGTTTGAAATGTTTTGTTTTGTTTTTTGGGGAGGAGGTTCTTGTTTTTATAAAATTCTCAAAATCAATGTTTTAAATTGAGAAAAGAAAAACTTCTACTTCTCAACTTAATTTGAGCCAAATATAATAAAAAATCTTGAATAATATTCAAACGTGAGAAAAAATATTTTTTGATTTTTTGTTGAAAACAAAATGAAGGGATTTCTCATTGGAGGTCAAAAAAAGGACGCACCATGTGCGTCCCTACAGTTTTCAGTTTTCAAATTTCAGTTTAGATGATTAGCATCGCGTCTCCGTAGGTGAGGAAACGGTACTTTTCGGCGATGGCTTCTTTGTACGCTTTCATCACAAATTCATAGCCACCGAAAGCTGCCACCATCATCAGCATGGAGCTTTGTGAGGGGTGGAAGTTGGTGATCATGGCGTTGGCTACCTGGAAGTTGTAGGGTGGGAAGATGAACTTGTTGGTCCAACCTTCATACACCTTTACATGTCCTGTGGTATAAACCGACGATTCGAGGGCTTTCATGGTGGTGGTGCCCACACAGAACACGTTGTTGCCGCGGTCCTTCGCGTCGTTGATCATTTGGGCGGTTTCGGGTTCGATGAGCATATACTCAGCATCCATTTTGTGCTTCGTAAGGTCCTCTACGTCAATGTCTCTGAAATTGCCTACGCCTGCGTGGAGTGTGAGTTCTGTAAACTCGGCACCTTTCAGTTCCAGTCGTTTGATTAACTCGCGACTGAAGTGAAAACCGGCGGCGGGAGCTACCACGGCGCCTTCCTTCTTGGCATAAAGAGTCTGATAGTTTTCTTCATCTTCCGGCTCGATGTCGCGCAAACGCTGCAATTCATCAGGAATAGGAGTGGATCCTAACTTGCGCAAAACCAGTTTGAATTCATCATGCGTGCCGTCGAAGAGGAAACGCAGGGTTCGTCCTCTTGAGGTGGTGTTGTCAATCACTTCGGCCACCAGACTGTCGTCTTCGCCAAAGTAGAGTTTGTTACCGATACGGATCTTGCGCGCGGGATCAACCAGCACGTCCCACAAGCGGCTCTCTTCATCCAGCTCTCTCAACAAAAAAACTCGAATCTTGGCGCCGGTTTTCTCCTTTTCTCCGTAGAGCAGCGCAGGGAACACCTTCGTATTGTTGGTGACAAATACATCTCCATCATCCACATAATCCAATAGGTCCTTGAAAATCTTGTGCTCGATGGTCTGCGTTTTCCGATGGAGGACCATCAGTCGCGCTTCGTCGCGTTCTTCTGTCGGGTGTAAGGCTATCAGGTTTGTGGGAAGATTGTACTTGAATTGTGATAATTTCATGATGAATATGATGTGATAAAAATATTTTCTTTTGCTTTGATAATTAGAGAGATGAAAGAAATTTTCAAACCTTTTTCACCTCAATAAATAATTGGGTGCAAAAGTAAGAAAAAATTGTTTATGTTTTTGCAAAAAAAATGTACCTGTGAGCAATTTGTTTTAGAAGTCTTTCAGCATATTGTTCCACACCTTTTCGGCGGCCTCCTGTTCGCCCTTCTTGATGGCGAAACTCTGTACGGTGCCCTGCTCTTGGTCGTCAATGAAAATGGTGATTTCATATAACCTCTTGGCGCTGTGCTCATTGATAACCTTATGCCGGAATTCGATTTGGCGGTGGTATTTTTGTCCCCACGAAAGCAGTTTGCTCTTGAAATTATTCTCTTCCAGTGAGATAGACTCGATATCCAGGTGGACGAGGAAAATCTTTTTGAGGAGGATTTTCTTGGTTTTGTTATAGCCTTTATCCAAAAAAATGGCTCCGACGAGTGCTTCGAAAGCGTCGCCGTTAGCCGATTTGGCGTGGACATGCGAATTCATTACGACCAGTTGGCTCAAGCCGATTTTCTGCGACAAGCCGTTTAGGCGTTCGCGATTGACCAGTTTGGAGCGCAACTCGGTGAGCATACCTTCCGGAGCGGTGGGATATTTGTTGTAGAGGAATTCGGCAACCACAGTGCTTAAGACGGCATCACCCAGATACTCAAGTCGTTCGTTGTTGATGCGTCCACCAATAACATCCTTGTGCGAAGAGGAACGATGGATGCAGGCCATACGGTAAAGTTCCATATTGCCCGGACGGAATCCTAAAACATTGCGGAGATATTGTTTGAGTTGCTTATCGTGTAACTCTTCTGCTGAACTCACTATTTGGCGTATTTCTTATATAGTAGTGATATGTTGTGACCGCCGAAGCCGAAGGAGTTAGAGATGGCGGCCCTGATATCGTGGTGGATGGCGTGGTTAGCGACCAGATTCCAGTCTGGGTTGATGGCTGGGTCGGGTTCGTTAAGGTGCATAGTTGGCGGAGCGATGCTGTTTTGGATAGCCATGATGGTGGCGATGCTTTCAACAGCCGCGGCGGCACCCAGCAGGTGGCCAGTCATGGATTTTGTAGCACTGATAAGCAGTTGGCGTGCCGTGTCGCCAAAGAGCATTTCGATGGCTTTGCACTCGGCAATGTCGCCCAGTTGGGTAGATGTGCTGTGAGTATTGATATGGTCAATGTCGGTAATCTGAAGTCCAGCATCTTCTATGGCCAGCTTCATCGACTGATAACAAGCGGAGCCCGAAGGATCAGGGGCAGCCATGTGGTATGCGTCAGCCGACAGTCCGACGCCACCCACTTCGGCGTATATCTTGGCGCCGCGCGCCAAGGCGTGTTCTAATTCTTCTAAAATGAGGATGCCGGCGCCTTCGCCCATGACAAATCCGTCGCGGGTCACGTCGAAAGGTCGCGAGGCGGTTTGGTATTCATCGTTGCGGGTTGAGAGGGCGCGCATGGCGTTGAACCCACCGACGGCAGGGTCAACAATGCTGGCTTCGGCACCACCCGACACAATAATGTCGGCCTTGCCCAACTGAATAAGGTGGAACGCGTCAGCGATGGCCGCACCTGAAGATGCGCAAGCTGCCGTGGTGATGTAGTTGGGACCTCTGAATCCGTATTTGATGGAAATCCATCCCGAGATAAGGTTGCCTAAAACTTTAGGAAGGAAGAAAGGGCTGAAACGAGGCACCTTGTTCATTTCAATATAGGCAAATACAGAAGCGACACTGGAAGTATAACCGCCAATGCCACTGCCCAAAATGACACCTACTCGTTCAGGATTGATGTTGTCGGAATTGATGCCTGCATCAAAAATAGCCTCCTGTGCAGCCACCATTGCGTAGTGGGCACAGGGGTCCATTTTTTGTGCGTCTTTGGCGTCGATATAATTGAGAACGTCAAAGTTCTTTAATTCGCAAGCAAATTTGGTCTTAAAATTGTCGGTGTTGAAATAGGTAATAGGAGCGGCACCACTGGTTCCTGAAATAAGTCCATTCCAGAATTCAGCCAAATTATTCCCAATAGGAGTGAGGGCCCCTAGGCCTGTGACAACTACTCGTTTTAATTCCATTAAGAGAAGCTTGTCTTATTGTTTTTGAGCCTCTTCGATAAATTTGATAGCGTCGCCTACTGTGGCAATTTTTTCAGCTTCTTCGTCAGGAATAGAAATGCCGAATTCTTTCTCAAATTCCATGATTAATTCCACGGTGTCTAATGAATCAGCACCCAAATCATTTGTAAAACTTTTGTCGGGAGTAACTTCTGCTGCATCTACACTAAGTTTTTCAGCAATGATTGCCTGTACTTTTTCGATAATTTCTGCCATAGTTATAATTTTAAAATTTAGGATGCAAAAATAGCATTTTTTTTCATTGGTTATATCTTTTGCCCCTTTTTATAAATTTAGGTTAATTATGTGTTTGAATATTAGTTACTTATTTTTCTTTGGATGGATGTTGTTTCGGGTGGATTATTGTGCTTCGTTGAGTGCGGAAATGAGCATATTTGTCTTTTTCTCCATCGGCAAGGCGCAATCTATCCAATGGATGACAAATCCTGAACGCTCCATACGTCTGAACCAAGTCATCTGTCGTTTCGAGAATTGGTGGATGGCCGTGTTGAGCTGTCTGAAAAGCGTCTCTTTGTCGATGAGCTTTTGCAGAAAAAGTGTGATGAACTTGTACTCGAGCCCATAGCGTATGAGTTGGGCCGGATTGACTCCGCTTTTGAGCAAGTCGTCCACCTCTTCAATCAGTCCGTTCTCCAGTCGCTCTTTCAATCTTTTTGTGATCTTCTGCCGTACCACGTTGCGGTCACCGCATAATCCGAAAATGATGGATGGGCGTGGGCGAGCTGCATCTTGTAATTCGGGATGGTCGTGATAGTAAACTTCTATTTCTAATGCTCTTACTAATCTCTCACGTTCACATGTGTCGGTGTGGTTGTGCAGCGATTTAAATGCGGCCAGTTTCTGAATGAGAACCTCGTCGCTCAAAGGTTGCAATTCGCTACGCAACTGGTCGTTTTGCGGTACGGGAAACAACTTGTAGCCCTTTAGCACAGATTCGATGTACATGCCGCTGCCACCACAAAGGATGGCCGTCTTTCCTCGCTCTAAAATGTCGTCTATGGATCGCTGTGCACCTTGTTGATATTCAAATACATTGTATTCGATGCCAGGTTCTACAATGTTAATCATGTGATAGGGGATGAGCCGCCCTGCAATCGTGTACTCGTCCAAGTCTTTGCCCGTTCCGATGTCCATGCGGCGATAGACCTGGCGTGAGTCGGCACTGACAATTTCACCGTCCAGTGCAGCGGCTACGTGTACGGCTAAGTCTGTCTTGCCCGTAGCAGTTGGACCTAAAATGGTTATAATCTTATCTGGGCTCATCGTAAATCTGCATGTTCTGAATGTTCTCGCCGTCGATTTCCATCCTCAAAAAGGTTAGACGGGTGTGGAATCCGTATCGTCCGGCTGCTCCGGGGTTGATGAAGAGCATCTCGTTTTTCTTGTCGTATTTAACTTGCAAAATGTGCGAGTGCCCTGTTACGAAAATAGTGGGCTTGAATTCACGAATGATTTCTGCGGCCTTGGGACTGTAATGGCTGGGTGAGCCGCCGATGTGCATCATGGCAACCCGATGTTTCTCGCATTCAAATGTTTGTATTTCAGGTGCTTGACTTCTTATGCCAAAGTCGTCACAATTACCATAGACTGCCCTGACGGTTGGTGCAAGGGCGTGTAGGTAATCCAGAATCGAGTCGTCCATCATATCGCCGGCATGCCAAATCTCGTCACAATCTTTAAAGAAAGTGATAAGCTCGGGATGAATATAGCGGTGTGTGTCCGACAAAATTCCAATCTTCTTCATAATGAGCTATTTATGAAAATGACGTTGTTTGACCACTTCGAAAAGGACGATGCCCGTAGCTACCGATACATTGAGTGAGGCGATGGTGCCTACCATGGGTATCTTGACGGCGTCGTTGCACTCTTGCAGGTATTCGCGGGCAATGCCTTCGTATTCGTTTCCCATAATGAGGCACAGCGGTTGTGTAAAATCGCTTTCAAAGTGGTAGTGTTCCGCCTTTTCGGTTACGCCCATCACTTGTATCCCTGAATCTTTCAAGAATTGAATTACTTCTACAAGGTTTGAATGGCGGCAGATGGGAATTTTGTGCAGTGCGCCGGCAGAACTTTTTACGGCATCCTCATTGAGTTGGGCGCCGCCTTTCAAGGGGAGCACAATGGCATCCACACCGGCACATTCGGCCGAGCGGGCTATGGCGCCAATATTACGCACATCGGTGATTTTGTCGAGAATAAGTATCAAGGGCGTTTTGCCTTGCTCGTATAGTCCTGGTACAATATTATATATATCTTCATACTCTATGGAAGATATGAAGGCGATGAAGCCCTGGTGGTTGCCGCGGGTGAATTTGTTTAGGCGTTCGGCTGGAACATATTGGAAGGGGATTTTGTTCTGTCGGATGTTGAAGAACAGCTCTCTGAACAGGTCTCCCTTGAGTCCCTTTTGAATGAGCACCTTGTCGATGGTTTTGCCGCTTTCGATGGCTTCCATAACAGGTCTGATGCCGTAGATGATGTTGTTGTCGGTCATGTTTTGAAAAATTGTATGCAAATATACGGCTCTTTTTTGTTTTGAATGAAAAACACTGTATTTTTGCAAGGTTATTGTTTCGAAACCCCAATGCGGTTGAGAGATTCAAAGAATAAAGAACAGAAAATAAAGAATAAAGAGATGGATGTACAAGCTTTTTTTAAACTAACTTACGGATTATATGTGGTTAGCAGTAAATTCGAAAATGCCCAAAGTGGTTTCGTTTCCAATACGGTGATGCAGGTGACGGCCGATCCTTCACGCGTGGCGATTGCTGTGTCGAAAAATAATTACACTTGTGATTTGATTCGCAAATCGCTCCGTTTTACGGTTTCGGCAATTAAGCAGTCTGTCGATCGCGAAATCATTTCCACTTTTGGTTATAGTTCGGGTCGTGATACCGACAAGTTCGCTCGTTTTAGTCACCAGGTGACATCCAATGGACTGCCAGTGTTGACGCAAGACGCATTGGCTTGGTTCGATTGTTTGGTGGAGAAAGCTTTTGATTTGGGAACGCATTATTTGTTTGTGGCATTGGTGATGAATACGGAGGTGTTGTCTGATGGTGAGCCACTTACGTATGCCTATTACCGGGATGTAATGAAGGGCCATTCTCCCAAGTCTGCTCCAACCTATGTTGATCCCAAGGATATTCCATCGGATTCTAAAAAATCTGACAATATTATATATATGTGTTCGATTTGTGGTTATGAATATGATCCTGCCGTTGGTGATCCCGATTCGGGCATTGCGCCTGGCACGCCGTTTGAGGATATTCCCGATGATTGGGTTTGTCCGGTTTGTAAAATGCCGAAGAGCAATTTTATCAAGAAAGCATAGGTAAATGTTTGTTTTGAATAGGGGCATCGATAGTTTTATCGATGCCTTTTTTTTGAGTCTATTATGCCGATTTCGTGCTAAAGTTTCCAAAATTCTTCTTTTTTTGCGCATGTGGTTCCTCAAAAACTGCCAAAAAAGCCCCTGAAAGGTGTCATTTTTTCAAGTTTTTCAACAGGAGTTCTGATTTGTTTGAATTTTATCGGAGTGATTTACAGGCAAATGCGAAAAAAAGTGAAAAAAAGTTCATGAGGGTGTTGCGAGGAAAGAAAAAGGTGGTATCTTTGCAATCCCAAACGAACGGAAAAGCGAGTGATTGGAAGAGGGGTCGTTTGGCAGTTCTTTGAAAGAATGGAATGGATGTAGCAAACAGCTCGAAGATTTTTTTGAGACGCAGCGATAAAGTCGGGACAGACAAAAAGCAAAAGAAATTATTTAGGATGGAGAGTTTGATCCTGGCTCAGGATGAACGCTGGCGG
>JAEERB010000243.1 GCA_016285615.1 Bacteroidales bacterium | reverse complement strand
ATCTCGTCAATCAGGTCGTCGGCATCGACCACCGTACACTCGCGAGACTTCATCTTACCGTTGGGAAGTTCGACCATACCATAGCTGAGATGATACACTTTATCGGACCACGAGAAGCCTAGTTTTCCGAGAATTAACTTGAGTACCTTAAAGTGATAGTCTTGCTCGTTTCCGACCACATAAATGAGCTGTTCGGCACCGAAGTCGTTGTGTCGCAAAAGAGCTGTGCCGAGGTCTTGGGTCATGTAGACAGAAGTGCCGTCCTTGCGGAGCAAAAGCTTCTGGTCGAGGCCGTCGCCCGTGAGGTCGCACCACACCGAACCGTCGTCCTTGCGGAACAGCACACCCATATCCAGACCTTTCTGAACCAACTCTTTGCCAAGCAAATAGGTCTGACTTTCGTAATAAACCTTATCAAATCCAACACCCAGACGTCGGTAGGTTTCGTCGAAACCGGCATACACCCAGCCATTCATCTTCTCCCACAAGGCACGCACCTCTGCATCACCCTCTTCCCAACGCTTAAGCATCTGCTGTGCTTCGACCATCAGCGGGGCCTCACGCTTAGCCTGCTCCTCCTCTACCCCACTCTCCATCAACTGTTTGACCTCTTCTTTATAATGCTTGTCAAACTCAACATAGTACTTACCCACCAGGTGGTCGCCTTTGGTGCCGCTGCTTTCGGGTGTTTCGCCGCCGCCGTAACGTTGCCAAGCCAACATGCTTTTGCAGATGTGAATGCCGCGATCATTGACCAAATTCACTTTCTTCACATTGGCGCCGGCAGCCGTCAACAACTGACTGACAGACCATCCAAGAAGGTTATTTCTTATATGACCTAAATGCAACGGTTTGTTTGTGTTAGGCGACGAGTATTCAACCACTACTGGAGCAGCATTAGCATCCACTTTACGAAGTCCGAATGAGGCATCCCCTGCCCTTTCGGCCACAAACTGCAACCAGTACTCGTCGGCCACTTCGAAGTTGAGGAACCCCTTGACGACATTGAAACCACTAATCAGCGGCAGATGCTCTTTGACATAGGCACCCACCTCCTGCCCCACAGCTTCGGGGCTGCGACGGGCTTGCTTGACAAATGGAAATACAACAAGGGTGTAGTCGCCGGTAAATTCACGCCTAGTGGCTTGAAGAACGACGTTGTCGGCCGTTGATTCGATGCCGTAAAGCGACTGTAGCGCCTGGCTAATCGTCTGAGAGAGTGTGGTTACAATATTCATAGTTCAAATTTTACAACATGCAAAGATACGAAAAAAAACTAAATTCAAACTGATACCTGCTCCCATACAATACCAAATGCTACAAGTTGCAAAAACGACAACTGACCTATCATATTTTAACGTCATTTCTTTTACATTTCTTTTGCTGTTCTTTTGCTGTTCTTTTAGAAATGCTAAAAGAACAGCAAAAGAACAGTAATTAAACACCTGAAGAATAGTCATCTGCAAAAGCAATTAATCAATGTTTTGAACAGCAGCAAAGCATGTTAAAACAAACTTTTCACCAATTCAAAAAAAATGCGTATCTTTGCACGATTTTTTCTTTTTAAAATTATACAATAATGAAACAGTATATTGAGCAAAACAAAGATCGTTTTTTGGAAGAGCTTTTCAGCCTAATCCGTATTCCGTCAATCAGTTCGGAGCAAGACCACAAACCCGACATGATACGTTGCGCCGAGCGGTGGAAAGAATTGCTGCTGGAAGCCGGAGCCGATAAAGTCGAGGTGATGCCCACCGAAGGCAATCCCGTGGTGTATGGCGAGAAGACCATCGACCCTACCAAACCTACCGTGCTGGTTTATGGTCACTACGACGTGATGCCGGTGGAGCCTCTCGATTTGTGGCGCACCCAGCCGTTCGAGCCTGTGGTCAAGGACGGCCGCATCTGGGCTCGCGGCGCCGACGACGACAAGGGCCAGAGCTTCATGCAGGCCAAGGCCTTCGAATACATGGTGCGTACAGGCAACCTCCCCTGCAACGTCAAGTTCATGCTCGAGGGCGAGGAAGAGATTGGTTCCGGCTCGCTCTACGGTTTCTGTGAGAAAAACAAGGATCTGCTCAAGGCCGACATCATATTGGTGTGCGACACCTCGATGATTGCCCCCGATGTGCCTTCGATCACCAGCGGCCTGCGCGGCCTCTGCTATTGGGAGGTGGAGGTGACCGGCGCCAACCACGACCTGCACAGTGGCATCTTCGGCGGCGCGGTGGCCAACCCCATCAACGTGCTCTGCAAGATGATTGCCGACCTGCACGATGCTGACGGCCACATCACCATCCCCGGCTTCTACGACGACGTGCTGGTGCTCAGCGACGAAGAGCGTGCCCTCATGGCACAGGCCCCCTTCGACGAGGAGCAGTACAAGAAAGACCTCGGCGTGCGTGCGTTGAAAGGCGAGAAAGGCTACTCCACCAAAGAGCGTACCGGCATTCGTCCCTGCCTCGACGTGTGCGGCATCTGGGGCGGTCATACCGGCGAAGGCACCAAGACCGTACTTCCCAGCAAGGCCTATGCCAAAATCAGCACCCGCCTGGTGGCCAATCAGGACTTTGAGAAGATCAGCGAGCAGTTCAAGAACTACTTTGAAGCCGCTGCTCCCGACTATGTTACCGTCAAGGTCACCCCCTGCCACGGTGGCGCCGCCTACGTCAGCCCGCTGGAGCTCAAGGCCTACAAAGCCGCCGAGCGCGCCATGACCGACACTTTCGGCAAGCGCCCCATCCCCACCCGCAGCGGCGGCAGCATCCCCGTCGTGG
>JAEERB010000242.1 GCA_016285615.1 Bacteroidales bacterium | reverse complement strand
CTCGGTGGGTAATGCCGGTAGCAGTCGCCGCGCTTACTGCGATCAGTGACTACGATTGGAAACCTCGCTTTCGAGAATTGCGACTCGCTGGTTTCGGTTAGAATTCCTTCGTCTGTCGCAAGGATTGGATACAAGGCGTTCTGTGATTGCAAGAGTCTGACGACGGCAAATTATCCTGCAGGCTGGGTGGAGAACATAGGATACGGCTCATATCCAACTATGTACGGGTGCATCTTTGCGGGATGTCCCGAGCTAAAAAAGCTTATTGTACCGGAGGGGTAGTCCGGATTCCGAATTATGCCTTAGCTGAAGGCTACTATGAAGAAGTGGTCCTGCCGAGTACGCTTGTGGAGATTGGCAAACGTGCGTTCGAAAATTGTGAGAATCTTTCAAAGATTAATCGCCCCCAATCACTCCTGATCATTGGCGAGGATGCATTTTACAATTGCCCCGGATTGACCAGATGATGAATCGCAGAGGTGTTAGAAAGGTGTTTCTTAATAATTCGATAGGCGAGGTGCTTTCGTTTTGCAGTACCGCCTTCAAATGAATAGGCGGGTTAAATTAGTGGTCAAATCCGATTTTCATTACAACTCTGTTAATGCGGGCTTATCTTGATGCGATAAGCGGGAATGACGCCTCATTTTACGATGAATTTTACGGCATAATCAATAAAGTCGTAGAAGAAACTGGAGTGCCATATTACGATTACTCTCACGATGAACGGTTCATTGATAAATACTACTTGTTTATGGATTCGGATCATCTTAATATGGAAGGGTTCGCGATGTTTACGAAAGTATTACTCGAAGAGACATTGGGGCGCGAATAATCAAAGGATTAGCTTCTGATAGTTTGATATGCGGGACTTTGAATATTAGATTACATGCCCCCGTTTAATGCGAAAGCGAGGAGACAGGAAATAATTTGCTTATGGACAGTTCTAACATTATAAATAGTACGGAAGATATTCGAATTGCCTATATCTGCTTATGCCACACTGATCCGGATTTTGTCGCGCATACCGCGGACACCCTTGCATATCAAGAGGATGCTTTTTTCGTCCACGTTGACAAAAAGACGGAGATTGAACCATTCCTTGAGAAGTGTAAATCTAAACAGAATGTGGTTTTTGTTCAGGACGACAAGAGGGTCAAAACGTATTGGGGAGGTTTCAATGCGATTATCGCATTGATGAATACCCTTGAAATGGCCGTCGCAAAAGGTGGCTTTGATCGTTTTGTCATTCTCCAGGGCCAAGACTATCCACTGGTTTCCAACCGGGAAATACATGATTTTTACCGTAGGCGCAGGCAAACCGAATTTTGCAAAGCATTGGACATTTCTCGCGCCGGGAATAAACATGACAGAATGTTTACGCGTGGTTTTTGGTTACAGGATGTAGACAAGGGCAACCCAGCATTGCGTTTGTTGTCGTTGGCATTTTCGCGATTCAACAAGCTTGGGCTTGGCTACAGAAAAGCGTATTTCAAATGCCGTGACACGAAATGGGATATTTACAAGGGATGGGCACAGCTTTCGCTTACAATGAACTGTGTTTTACACATTCTTGATGTATATAGGAACAACAAAGCATTCAACCGGTATTTCAAAAATAGGTTTCCTGTGGATGAAATGTATTTGCACACGATAATTTACAATTCGGATTTTAGAGACCGTCTATATCAGCCGGTTATTTATAATCGGCACGGAGCGGAAACATTACTCAACATGACGTATTTTGAGTATCCCGATCAAGTTGTGGTGTTTTCTAAATCGACAGACTATGAGTGGCTGAAGCGGACCGGATGCCTGTTTGCGCGTAAAATCAATTCTTCTTCACGGGAATTAGTAGATGTTATCGATAGACACATTAGAAATTGTGATTGAGACAAATCACTAATGGTTCCGGAAAGCATTATAATGAATGTCATTTATGCCACCCGTGTTGAATGGATTCAGATGCTTGGGAGCCGTTTAAGATGGGCGCCCCGGGATAGTAATACTATGTTTATTTAGATGTTGCAGAGATTTTTTATTTTTATCGATGGGAGATGCCGAAAATCAAGGATGCCAAACCGAAAACTGTTGAACATACGTGTATACTCTGCTATAATCTAACGGAAAGAAAACCGTGCATTAATTGCACATTATATAGATGCAACGATTGTTGCCGGACCGGTGAAATGGATAAGACGTTTCGTCTTGCAACATAGTTTTCGAATAAAGAGGAGAATGAAATGAATAGTCAAAACAAAAAGAAAAGGGCTATCTTGTTCGCCATTCTTGGCGTTGTTCTTGTTGCGGCGGTAGTTGTTGCTGCGATTACAGTCATTCCAAAGATGATAAACAACAAAACAGGAGATGACACAACCCCTATGCCGTCGACAGAAACTCCATTAGAACCTATGGTTAACGAAACTCCTGATGGCACCGAATCAGAAGCTCCCACAAGTATCCCTTCAACGGCAAGTCCGGAGACTGAAACTCCCGAGGTGTTAGTTGAGCTTCCTAAACCGGAGAATCCGTCTGAAGCGGATGACTACCTTTGGGATAGTGCAAAAGTGTACAAGATTACTGATGTTAAGGAATCAGAGAACGTCAAGTCAGAGAAAGAAGCCCTTGCTATCTTTACGGAACGAGGGTTTACTCAATGCCCGACTGAGTACGATTTTACGATGGATGGAGAATATGTTGGTGAAATGGAGGCCTCGGCCGCTTCTCAAGAAAAACATCCACGATATTTTACATTTTTTGTGTCCGAGAGCGGATATTACTTTAGAGTGT
>JAEERB010000241.1 GCA_016285615.1 Bacteroidales bacterium | reverse complement strand
CGTACATTTGTGAAACAATGAATCATAGACATCTGATATGGGTGTTAATGGGCGGTCTGTTATTGGCTTCTTGTGCCCACCGTCCCGAGCCAAGTGGTCCCATTCCAAGCCGCCAACAACTGGAATGGCAACAACTTGAAAACTATGCGTTTATACACTTTGGCTTAAACACGTTTAATAACATGGAATGGGGCTTCGGCAATACACCATCCTATACCTTTAATCCCACCCATTTGGACTGTGAACAGTGGGTGTTGACCTTGAAAGCTGCTGGCATGAAAGGCGTAATCCTTACGGCCAAACACCACGACGGATTCTGCCTTTGGCCAACTGAGACTACCGACTATTGCATCAGGAACACCTATTACAAAGAAGGTGAGGGAGATTTGGTGAAAGAACTATCTGATGCCTGTAAAAAGCATGGCTTAAAGTTCGGGTTGTATCTCTCGCCTTGGGACCGCAACCAACCCGAGTATGGTTATAAGGGCTATGTGGACATCTATCACAAACAGATCGAGGAACTTGTGAGCAACTACGGACCCTTGTTCGAGTTCTGGTTTGATGGTGCTAATGGCGGTACTGGATGGTACGGCGGTGCCAATGACATACGCTCCATCGTGGCGGAGCAATACTACGACTATGAGAAAGCAAGGGACATCGTTTGGAAATACAGCCCCGAAGCGAGCATCTTTGGCGGCACTGTCCCAACCTTGCGCTGGATCGGCAATGAGGAAGGCAAGGCTGGAGCCACACAATGGTGTATGTACAAAACTGACTTTGAATCGCTTAATGACACAAGGGCCTTGCAACAAGGCTATCGTGATGGCGAGGCGTGGCTACCTGCCGAAGTGGATGTCTCCATTCGTCCAGGATGGTTCTACCATGCCAATGAAGACAGCCTGGTAAAAACCGTAAACCAGTTGATGGATTTATATTACCAAAGTGTGGGTCATAATACCAATCTCTTGCTTAATTTCCCTGTAAATCAAGAGGGTAGGATACCCAGTATCGATTCAGCCAATGCTGTACAATGGTATCAGAAGTTGCAAAAGGAATTCGCCAACGATTTGCTCCAAGGTTGCCAAGTGACTGCCAGCAACACTAGAGGCTGGAGGTTCAAGGCCAAGCATGTGCTGGATGAAGAATATGAAACCTACTGGGCAACGGAAGACAGCATCCATCAAGCTGAACTCATCTTCGATTTCCCCGAAACTACGGCTTTCAACCGCATATTATTACATGAGTATATTCCTTTGGGACAGAATGTTGATGCATTTTATTTAGACTATTACTTTAATGGCAAATGGTTGCCCATTGAAACCAGCGAACCAACTACTACCATCGGTTACAAGCGACTTCTTCGTTTCCAGACCGTTAAGGCCGATAAGTTAAGAATTAGGTTTAAGGTGTTTAAGGGGACTCTGTGCATTAATAAGGTTGGTGCGTATCATGTTGAATGAATATGAAAAATCGCTTGCGATTTTTTTCTCAAATTCAATAATATGACTTCAGTTTTCTCTTCATTCTCAAATTCTTGATAAAATAGAAAATGATAGAATATCATCCGCTGAAACCGTTTCTCCCAAAGAACGCGAGAGTCTTGTTCCTCGGCAGTTTTCCGCCGCCAAAGAAGCGTTGGTGCATGGACTTTTTCTACCCCAACTTCATCAATGACCACTGGCGCATCGAAGGGCAGATCTGGTTCGATGACAAGAACCATTTCGTGGATACAGAACACAAGTGCTTCAAAATGAATGAAATCATTGCGTTTCTGAATGAAAAAGGCATTGCACTGTTCGATACGGCTACGGCAGTTAATAGGTTGAAAGACAATGCCTCGGATGCCTTCTTGGAGATTGTGGAACATACCGACATAGAAGCCCTTCTGAAACAGATACCGCAATGCCACATTATCGCCACGACAGGCGAAAAAGCCACCACCGAAGTATGCGCTTATTACAATACGAATTCGATTCCTTCTCCTAACGAACAACTCATGCTAAGAGAAGGTCTTACACTCTATAGATTACCTTCATCATCACGCGCTTATCCGTTGTCATTTGACAAAAAGGTTGCAGCATATAAACGGATGTTTGAGGTCGTGTTTGGTTGCTAATATGGTATTGCCTTCGGCAAGAAATCAGTCAAAAATCTCATTAAAATCTCAAAAAATCAATTTCATTTTTGATTGATTTTTCGATTGATTTTTGAAGGATTTCTTCGCGAAGCGAATCCCCTAAATCACCTAGTCATCAAAGCATCGATCGCGGGCAGGATCTCACCCGATTTGCCTTCGAGGTAGATGTCCGTGATGTAGTTCGTGTAAGTCGAAGGCTCCATGTTGATTTCGATGATCTTGGCACCGTGTCGCTTGGCGATGCCAGGAATCATATTGGCCGGACTGACCTGTCCCGAGGTGCCGATGATGACGAAGGCGTCGCAGTTCTCCGCAGCACGCACTGAGCCGTAATAAGCGTCCTCAGGGATGCCTTCGCCGAAGAAGATGAAGTCGGGCTTCATCAGTCCGCCGCACTGGGCGCAACGGGGCGGTTCCTCGGTGAGTGTCAGGCTCTTGGCATCGACCTTGTGGCCGCATTTCGTGCATACGAAGCGCGACATGTTGCCGTGGAACTCATACACCACAGTGTTGCCCGCCACGGTGTGCAGGTCGTCGATGTTCTGCGTGATGACGCTGCTCAGGCGGCCTTCCTTCTCCCATTTGGCCAAGACAAGATGTCCAGGGTTAGGTTTGATGTCCTTGTTGCTGAAGAAGTTATAGAACACCTCGCGGATGATCTTCCAC
>JAEERB010000240.1 GCA_016285615.1 Bacteroidales bacterium | reverse complement strand
AGATGGCACGGATGCAAACGTTGAAGTTCAATTGAGGGTTCAGGTCGGTCATACGTACCCAATCTCCGTCGTCAACCTTGCAGAAAGCGCCGTTGCCACTCTCGTCGCCAGGACCGAAGTCGCAGGTAACAGGATAGGTGGCAGTCGTTTTTTGTTTGAATGTGGCGGTAACCCAAATGTCGTCACCATTAAGAAGAATAGGTGTTGGGAAGGTGACTTCGTTCCAAGCGGAATCTACGAAGTTGGTCACTTTGGCTTCGGTAATCAGTTCGCCGGGAGCATCGTTCGTGCCGCGAGCGTAAACTTTGAAGGTGATGGTTGAGTCGGCGATGAAGCCGCGGTTGTAGAATTTGGCTTTCGTCAGTTGCATGCCCAGAGCGGTTTGACTGTACATAGCACCGGTGTATTTGGCGCCTACTTCCCAGTTGGGAGTGCCAACATTGTAGCCTATGCCGTTTACGCCGAATGGGATGGTGTCAGGATAGTCGAGGTCATAACGCAGTTCGTAAGAGTCGCTGTCTTCTTCTGCCGTCACATCATATTTAATCCATGAACTCCAGTTGCCTTTGTAAGTTCCTACGTTGGTCAGCGTCAGCGTCTGGTTGTCTTTTTCACCTACGTGCAGGGTCTGCTTTACGCTTTGCGGATAGATGGTGAACATGGGTTCGCCCGGAGCGCGCAGTTCGGTATAGGTGATGTTATCGATGTAGAACTCTGACGTGTCAATGCTGGTGGGAGGATAGAAGTCGATGGCACCCAGTTTGTTGATGCCAGGCAGGTCGGAAGCGGTTGAGCTCCAGTCCATAGTGGCCACTTTCTCGTTGTCAACCGAGAATACGAAACTGTCGTCATCCAAGTCAACTACAAAGTCAAACAAGGTCCAAGTGTCGGTCTTCATGTTAAAAAGTTGTTCAATGCCACCAACCAGTACGGAGTTCATGTGCAGCACATGGTTCAAGTACATTTCGGTTTTCCACTCCGAGTTGGCACCTGCAAACATGTGTAACAGGTTCATATAACCGTCTTTACCAGCGGGGACGTAGCAGTAGAATGATATTTCATATTTTCCTGAATATTTGTCGCCTAACAGCATCACCATGTCATTACCATAGGTGAGCTTCATACATTTGGTGCCTTCTTGAGCTCTGTCGGTGGTAACGACAGCGTCAGCAGCTCCACCCAGTTGGCCCGACCATGTGGTCCAGTAGTTATTGCCGTTGTTTTGAGCAGTCTTGGCGATGCGAGCACCCGCATTGAACGATTCAAAGTCCTCCTTGTAGAGAACCGTCTGTGCATTAATCAGCGTGGAAAATAATCCCATGCATACAATCAGAAGTAGAAATCTTTTCATATTTTTTTGTTTTAATGTTGTTATTCTAATATGATGTGACAAAAATAATGTTTTTTTCCTTTGCCTCTGTGTGTTGGAGGAAAAATATTGTGTTAATAATTTGTTGTAATATGTTAATAAAATTGTAAATTTTATATTAGATAAAGATATATTTTTGTGCGAAATATTTTCAGCAACGTTTGTTTAGTGTGGGAATGGATGCGTGTTTGGGATAGTTTAATGAGGTTTTGCAAATTTACGAAGGGGGAGTTCAGAGGGGTCCTCGCAATATTGTTATTGATAATAATATTGTATGTCGTGGTCTTTTTGTTCTCTTCCCATGCGGAAAGTAGTGTGGACTTGTCTGACTTTCAATCCATGGTGGAGCAGTTCGAAGCCGAGCAGGTGCGTTTGGCCGATTCGGCGGCGGCTGCGCGAAACAGGAGTTGGAACCGCACATCCTATGCTGGTCGCAACAGCTCGACTTATTCCATGCATGCTTCTGTTTCCATACGTGATTCGCTTCAACAAAAGCCGGTGAGGCAGGTGGGTTATGCCATCCAGAAGGTGGAACTGAACCGTTGCGATACCTCCGCCATCATGAATGTGCCACAGTTTGGCAGTAAGCGTGCAGCCAAGATGGTGGAATACCGTGATAAATTAGGCGGCTTCCATTCTTACGCTCAGATTAGGGAGATCTATATCCTGCAAAATATGAAGGATGATTTTTTGGCGAAATATTTCACTATCGATCGCTCGCTAATCCGTAAAATTGCCATCAATAAGGCTACGTACAAGGAGATGATTCGTCATCCCTATTTTGATGCATATTTGGTAAAGACCATTCTGAACTATCGTCAGAAGAGTGGAGCGATAAAATCGGCAGAAGAGTTCCAGCGGGTTACCCATGCGTACCCTGAACTGATGGAGAAACTGACGCCTTACTTGTCGTTCGATTGAGAGGTTTGATCCTTGTCCTTGCCGCCTAACAATGTCTCGGTGAACCACTTGGCAAACAGTATGCGCAGCGCTTTGTTGAAGTAATGGCGGAAAGCGAAGCGGTCGGCTTTGCGGTTTTGTTCTATCTCGTCGGGATGAGATAGTGGCATGATGGCATGGGTTGGCAATGACATCTTGCGAATTTTGCGCTTATTCTTTTTGAAGCCGACATTGGTAATCAGGTTCACATTTGGTGAAATGCACAGTCCTTGTTTGCTCCACAGGTGGAACTTGTATTGGAATTCCCAAATGTCGTCAAAATGATAGCGTTGCAGGGCAATGCCGCGGCGAAGCCAATAGTTGCGTTCTTCCCTCTTTTTCATGTAGCGGGTCAGAATTTCGGGGAAGTTGAAGTCTTTCAAATTGGCCATGGAGAGGTCGAAGTTTTCCCAACGGTCTTTCCAGGTGGCAAAGCCCCACGAAGTGGCGTAGCACGAGAAGTAGTAAGAGGCGTCGCCACGCTTGCGGCCATGTTGGAAGTTGGAGCCGCCAA
>JAEERB010000239.1 GCA_016285615.1 Bacteroidales bacterium | reverse complement strand
TTCCGGCTAAGCAGTCGGATGGTGCCGAGATAATTGAACGCGGTTTCATCGACAGCCTCTATCCCGGTGTTCCCCTGAATCGCCATGCGACTGACCAGATTAGTAAGACCATGAAGGATGCATCCACAGAGGATGGTACGTTCAGTACCACTCTGTCGCTGGTACAGGGCGCTATCTACTACGTACGTGGTTATGCCAAAACCTCCGATTTCACACTTTATACTGAGGATATGAAGGTGGTAATGCCGGATCCTGAAGGATTGGTTGATTGCGGTACCATGGTGGATGCCGATGGTAACGAATACAGAACGGTTCGTTTAGGTTCCAACTGCTGGGCTCGTACCAACCTGCACACCACTAAATTGTCGGATGGTACGCCTATTGAGATGTTCGTAGTGAATAGAGAAACCAATAATAAACTCTCACAGACAGGTGCTTACTATGTACCAGTGGTATATTCAAGTGATACTTTCCCGAAAGAGGTATGTGGTTATTTCTATAATTATGGTGCTGCTTTGTCAGAAGTATCACCTTGCCCCGTTGGTTGGCGAGTGGCTACCTTCGACGATTATATGGACCTGTTTGCTTATATTCAGACTATCTATAATGTAAGCGGAACGCTGAATACCAACAAGTCAACGGGAAGCATTGGCGTGAATGTGGCTCCCTACATGTGCTTGCCGCATTATTGGAATGGCAGACCGTTGCAGAATTCTACCAACGAAACCGGCTTCAACTATTTCTATGCCGGCGATATCGACTGGTCGGTTAGCAGTGGTGGCTATTCTTACTATCGTTTCCAGGGCAGATATGACGCATTGCTGACTTCTACAAAGGCAAGTGGCACTTCACCGTGGTTTATGCAAACAACCGGCAATACCACTTGGCAAAAGTACTTTAACTCAACAGCCTCTTATGGTCAGTATATCCGTTGTGCTAAGGATGCTGAATAGCAACTCACTATAATTCAACAAAAAAGTCATCGTGCGCAGCACGATGACTTTTTTTTATTTGTCATTCCGCAAGCATGGCGCAGCGGAATCTCATTTATATTTCAATCTCGTTTCCCGCAAACACGGGGCCGTCTTTGCAGGCGCGCTTCATGCCGTTGACGGTTTTGCACGAACAAACGAGGCAGGCACCGATGCCGCAGCCCATGTGCCGCTCCATCGAGAGGTAACAGGTTACTTTCTTTTCGCGGCACATGCGCAGCACTTTCATCATCATAATTTCAGGTCCACAGGTGAGCACATAGTCGTAATCTTCAGTATGTAATAAATCGGTGACAAAGCCGTGATAGCCCTCTTTGCCTTGCTCGTTGGCGATGAACACGTTGTCGGCAACGGCTGCAAAGTCATCAATGGCAAACAGTTCTTTCTTATAGCCAAGATAAGCATCTACCTGTTTGGCTCCGCAACTACGCAGCGCACGGGCCGTCTCGTACAACGGCGGTATGCCGATGCCACCGCCCACCAATGCCACCTTCCCTTTGATTTTCTCTATCGGGAAGCCGTTGCCCAAAGCGCCCATAATCTGCATGGAGCTGCCTTTCCTTAGGTGGGTGAGCCGTTCGGTGCCCTGACCAACCTTGCGGTACATAAAGGTAATACTTGCTTCGTCGGCTCTGAACACGCTGATAGGACGCATCAGCGTCAGCTCGCCCGACCACGCCTTCAGCATGAAAAACTGTCCGGGCTTGATCTCCGTGTCCGCAGGACGGGTAACTTCCAGTCGATAGATGTCGGAGGCTAATTTCTTTTGTGATAATACTTTAACGGTAGTGTATATCATGGGTGGATTATTTTTGCACAAATTTCAATAGGTAAATACAAATGACGGCATATAGCATGTTGGGAATCCACGAGCCGATGGCGGGTGGCAACAATCCCGACAAGGCGAACACTTTGGCCACCTGCTGGAAGAAAATGAACGAGAAGGCGATAACCAACCCGATGAAGACATGGACACCGACTCCACGCCGCGTCTTCCGCGCCGCGACACTCAAGCCGAGTATCGCCATGATGAGCGCCCCCACAGGATTCGATATTCGCTTGTGCTTCTCAATCTCATACACCTTTACCAAACTCGATCCCTTCTCGTTTTCCGACTTGATAAATCGCCGCAATTCCTTGTAAGTCATTGTTTCAATGATATTTTCATCCTGGTTGAAGTCGTTGGGCGAGATGTTGAATACCGTGTCCATGCGCCGCCCTGTCTCCACAGTCTCCACACCATTAAGGATGTGGCGTTTGGTCCAGTTGCGCAAGGTCCACTGCTGTGAGTCTTCATTGTAATGGATGCCTGAAGCGGACAGTTTGTAAGTGAACTGGTCTTCACCCATCTCCTCGTACGAGAAATAACTGCCCTCGAGCATGTCGTTCTGCCAGCGTTCGACATAAACGTATGAGTTGGGCGAGTTTTTGACGTGTATGTTAGTGTGAGTGACAAACTTACGCTTGGTGTATTTGTCCTTGAACTCGAAGAGCTTCTCGTTAGTGCGCGGAATGACAAAGTTGGCCATGGCAAACGAGATGGCCACGATAATCAAACTGCCCACAATGTATGGCATCAGAAAACGGTAGAAATCTACGCCCGCATTAAAAAACGAGATGATTTCGTTGTTCCCAGACAATTTGGAAGTAAACCAAATGACTGATATAAAGGTGAATAGCGGGATGAACAGGTTGATAAAGTAGGGGATGAAGTTGAGGTAGTATTTGAAGATAATGTCTTTCAACGGTGCGTCCCTGTCCAAAAACAAGTTGATGTTCTCCGAAATGTCAAACACAATGATGACCGTCATCAGCAAGGTGATGGAAAAGAAGAACGATCCCAAGTATTTTTTGAGGAT
>JAEERB010000058.1 GCA_016285615.1 Bacteroidales bacterium | reverse complement strand
CTTGTCTTATTGCGGTGATTGTCAATTGGTTGCTAAAATATCACGGCGGCGACTTGGCCGTGGGTGCCTTCAGTATCGTGAATAGTGTCGCCGCCTTGGTCATCATGATCATCTTTGGCTTCACCCAAGGTATGCAGCCTATTGTGGGCTATAACTATGGCGCCGGCCAGTATCAGCGAGTACACCAAACCTTGCGATTGACGGTGGTCTGCGGTACGGTAGTGGGTACACTGGGTTGTTTGGCGTCGTTGCTCTTTCCTGAAGCTATTGCCAATGCCTTTACCAACGGCGCTGACGAGTTGACACAGCTGACTGTGGGCGGGCTGCGCATATTTATGCTGGCATATCCTGTGGTCGGTTTTCAAATAGTTGTGTCACAATATTTTCAAGCGATGGGCAAGGCGCGACTGGCTATCTTGCTTTCATTAACGCGTCAGGTGTTTTGCCTTATTCCCATGCTCTTTCTGGGTGCCTATTTGTTCCAGTTGCCGGGCATTTGGGCCGCTGAACCTGTCGCCGATTTCATGGCGGCTATCATTACCGCTTTTGTCTTGTATAGATTCAATAAAAAGCATTTTTCGTCGTTAATTAAGAATGTCAATGAATAGAATAATACTGCTTTGGGAATTGATGCTTGTGGCCGTGTTGCTAAGCGCCTGCCAGAAAGAGATCGATGTAAAACTGCCTGAGTATAAGAATAAACTGGTGGTCGAAGGTATCATTGAAAGCGGTGATTATGCCCGTGTGGTCATCACGCGGAGTGTGCCCTATTTTTCTGAAATCGACCTGGATGTTCTGTTGAATGATGTTTTGGTGTCGGATGCGGTGGTGACCGTGGCGACGGAGGACGGCCTTTCCGAGCAGTTGACTTTTCAGTACAGCGAGGAGTCACCCATCTATTTTGCATACGTGGGCAAGCAGATTAAGGGTGAGTATGGAAAAAAATACACCTTGACGATAGATGCTGATGGCAAGCACTATGAGGCAAAAACTTCTATCCCGCAGCCGTTCGATTTAGACTCTATCTGGTTCGCTTTTGCCGAAGCCAATCCGCAGGATACGACACCCACCATTAGAGTGCTAATGACGGATAATCCATTGGAAGACAATTATTACCGTTTCTTTGTGAAGGTGCATGGACAGAAACTCTCCGATCGACTTTGGGTTTCTACCGTTCCAATGGTGTTCGACGACAGGACTTTTAATGGTAAAACCTTGAATTATGAAGTGCTGAGAGCCAATGTCTCTACGCTGTTCGCACCAGCCATGAGCGACGAGGAACTCTCAGAGTTTTACAGGCTGACCTACCGCCCGGGCGACACCGTGTTGGTTAAGCACACCACCATTGACGAGGATAGCTACAAGTTCTGGCTATCAGCCTCTAACGAAATCACCTTCGGGCAGAACCCATTCATGAATCCTACACCTATCGTATCTGGTATCAAAGGCGAGAATGTGCTGGGCGTATGGTCGGGCTATGCCTCTAAAATCGACACGCTAATTTATTCTAAGGATTCAAAATAAAAATTGTATCTTTGCACAAATGTAAATTTCTATGACTATGATGAGAAAAGTCATTCTGCTGATAAGCCTCTTTGTTGGGTGCTTGTCGCTGTCGCACGCCCAACAGCGTGTGGTTCAACTGCCTGTGGGTGTTGATGAGGTGCCATCGGACAATAGTTTCTGCTATATGCTGCCCAAAACCGCATTCAAAGTGAATGTGACCGTTACTCGCATGACACAGTTGAAGGGCTATTTTTCCGATTATGCCGAGAAACTGTTGGGACTGAAACATGTTATCACTAGCGATAGAACGCGCTATGAGCTGAAAGAGGTGTCTCTGTCGCCTGTCAATGTGCCCGATTCGAACTATATCTATGCTGTGGAGATGTCGTCAGCGCAGATGAAACGGAACGAGTTGGCCAACCTGCCCAGCGCGCAGGCACAGGTCTATTCACCGACTTATCATGCCCAAAAGATTGATATTCCCGATTTTTTTAAAAACTATTCCGAAGCAGCCTACATCACAAAGGAAGATTCCTATGTGGAAACCAAAATTGTGGATGGGGTAGTGGTTCAAGTACCTGTCAATCAGACTAAAATTGTTAGCAAGTCGATAGACAAGCAGGCTCAGGAAGCCGCTGATTTCATCATGAAGATTCGCAGCGACCGCTACGAACTCACTACAGGCGCGCAAGAGGTGGCCTATTCCAAAGAGACGATGGAATACATGGTGCAGGAGTTGAACCAGTTGGAAAAGAGTTACATGGACTTGTTCGCCGGCTTAACAGTGGAGGATGAGTTGCATTACACCCTGTTTGTCGTTCCTGAAGAGGGACAAAGCGAACAGTTTGCCTTTATGGTTGACCCGACGCAAGGCTTCTCGGATGATGATCATGGCACTGGCAATAGGTATTATCTGAAATATGACCTTCAGTATGACAATCGCCAAGCCGAGGCCTTGAACCTGACGAAATGGAAAGTGAAAAACTACAAGTTCAATGACGGTTATCGTGTGCGTCAGCCGCTGCCAGCATCTGTGTCGTTGGTGGTTGCCGGTTACACTCTTTCGACATTTGGTTTGTATCCCGTTTATCAATTTGGCAAGATAGTCGCCTTACCTCGTCAGGATGGTAATGTGGATTTAACTCGCTATGGTGCATTTGTTTACTAAAGAATAATTGCAAAAATGATGAAACGCTTGTTCTCCTATTTTCTGGTTGGTCTGCTGCTCCTTTCGTTCTCTTCATGCCACAAAAAAACGGAAGCTGAAAAGTTCCGCGACAAAGTCAAGAAGGTAGCTGTCAACTATGCCAAAGAAGAGCTGGCTCTGGAGAAAATCGATTCGGTATCGCTCATCTCAATCGACACGCTGACGGCATTGGCGTATGTCGATTTTATTCTTCCCTACGTGGAAGAGATGCGAATGGAGTTCCAGAGCGAGTATGAAGCACAGGTGAAAGATGGGGATCCTGCCGAGTTGACAGAGTTGGAAAACAAGATTGAAGAGATGATTGAAGCGGAGAATTATTACAAGGAAGTAATTGTAAATGAGAGTGTTGATAATAAAAAGCCGCTACTGATGCTCGTCAGGGCTGCCGTTTATGCCAACGGGCCGCGCGATATTGTCAATTTCTTCGTGACTCCCGACCTCAAAATTTACGCTCCTGATCCCATAGATTATTCATTTATAGAGAATTAACAAAATAATCACCTAAATAAAACTAACGCAATGAACAATTCAGCATTATCGATTGAAGAACTGGAAAAAATGGCCGGTCAGGTCAGAAGAGACATTATCCGAATGGTACACTCCTCAAAGTCGGGTCACCCTGGTGGTTCACTGGGCTGCGCCGATTTGGTAACCGCGCTCTTCTTTTCCGTGATGGACATCGATCCCGCCCACTTCACGCAAGACGGCAAAGGTGAGGATATGTTTTTCCTTTCCAACGGTCACATTGCGCCCGTGCTCTACAGCGTGATGGCACGTCGCGGCTATTTCCCCGTTTCTGAATTGGGCACGCTCCGCAAACTGGGCACCCGCCTGCAAGGACATCCCACGCCCGTGGAGCATCTCGAAGGTATCCGTGTGGCTTCGGGTTCACTGGGACAGGGTGTGTCGGTCGCCATTGGCGCCGCCATCGCTAAGAAACACAACGGCGATAACAAGACCGTTTTTGTGCTGACCGGCGACGGTGAGTTGCAAGAAGGCCAACCCTGGGAGGCCTTTATGTTCGCCTCGGCCAAGAAGGTGGATAACCTGATTGCCATCGTCGATTACAACAAAAAGCAAATCGACGGCTCTACCGATGATGTGCTCTGCCTCGGCGATCTGCCCGGCCGCTTCAAAGCTTTCGACTGGGAAGTGCTGCAGATGGATGGCAATAACATGAAAGAGACTGTGGAAACGCTCAACAAGGCCAAATCGCTGTGTGGCAAAGGCAAACCCGTGGTTATCGTGATGAAGACCGAAATGGGTATGGGCGTTGATTTCATGATGGGTACCCACAAATGGCACGGCTCGGCACCCAACGATGAGCAAGCTGAACTGGCCTTGAAACAACTTCCTGAAACCATTGGTGATTACTAAAATTATTTTTGCGTAAGTGAAAATTATTGATAGATACCTGATTAGGAACTTTCTGGGACCGTTTTTCATAACCTTCCTCTTTTCGCTGTTCATCATCCTGATGCAGTTTTTGTGGAAGTATGTTGACGACCTTGTGGGCAAGGGCTTGGAATGGTATATCATCCTAGAACTGCTGTTCTATGCTTCTGCAACCTTCGTGTCGCTGGCGCTGCCGCTGGCGGTACTGCTCTCCTCGCTGATGACTTTTGGCAACATGGGTGAGCGCTACGAGATTGTGGCCCTCAAATCGGCAGGTATCTCTATCGGCTACCTTTTACGCCCTCTCACCGGACTTGTTCTCCTCATCTGCCTCTTTTCGTTCTGGTTCTCCAACAGCGTGATTCCGGTCGCCAACTGGAAGATGAAGTCGCTGCTGTACGATATCAAGGAACAGAAACCCGCCCTCAGCATCGACGAGGGCACTTTTTACAAGGGCTTCGACAATTATGTGATTCGTATTGGCAAAAAGCATGCCAACAACGAAGATGTGGAGGACATCCTGATTTACGATCACTCGCGCCATCAGGGCAACTGCACCATGACATACGCCAAACGCGGCGTGATGAAGATGACCACCGACAAAAAGTATTTCCTCTTCACACTCTACGATGGCTACTATTGGGATGAGAGCAAGAACATGAACAGCCGCTCCAATCAGTTCCCGTTGTCGCGGGCTCGCTTCAAGGAACAGTACAAGGTGTTCGACCTCTCGTCGTTTGAGATTCAAAAGTCAGACGACTCGTTCTTTAAGTCAAGTTACCAGTCGATGCCGTTGCAGGAGTTGTGGGTGCATGCCGATACGCTGAAAATGGAAATCGACTCGCTGCGTGAGATATCCGCCTTCTCGCTGATGAACATTCTCTACTTCTTCAATAACTACGTGCGCTACGATTCGCTGTTTGACAAAAAGATGGCGGAGCCAAATCCTTACGTGCTGGCCGATCAGCCCCTGTCGAAGAAACACGACATATACAATTATGCCAAGCAGTCGGCTATGGGGTATAAGAATACGGTTCAATTTGCGCAGGACGACCTTTCGTATAAGAAGAAAAACTTGTACGCCCACCAGATTGAGATGCACCGTAAATTCACGCTGGCCGTGGCATGTCTGCTCTTCTTCTTCATCGGTGCACCGTTGGGATCCATCATACGCAAGGGCGGCATTGGTGTTCCCCTCGTAGTGACAGTGCTCTTCTTCGCTTTCTACTTTGTGGTTTCCATCATCGGTGAGAAAGTGTCGAAAGGAAGCGATATTCCCGTGGCTCTCGGCATGTGGTTCTCGACCTTTGTGCTAATACCGGTCTGCGTATTCTTGACCTACAAAGCCACTGTTGACGCTTCGGTGCTCTCGGCCGAGAGTTACTCCAAGTGGTTCAAGAAGTTAAAAATGAAATTCAGTAAGAAACATGAAGATATTACAACTGTGTCATAAGATTCCGTACCCGCCCGTTGACGGTGGCTGCATCGCTATCAACAACATCACCCAAGGTCTGCTCGCCGCAGGACATCAGGTGAAAGTGGTGGCTGTAAGCACTCCGAAGCACCCTGTCAATAAGGCGGCACTGCCCGCTGATTATGTGGCTAATACAGGTTTGGAGACGGTCTTCATTGACACAACCCCCCGTTTTTTCCCGGCTCTCAAGGCTCTGTTGCAGAATAAATCGTACCATGTCACTCGCTTCATTTCCAAAGAGATGACCAAGAAGTTGACAAGCATCTTGCAAAAGGAGACTTTCGATATTGTGCAGCTTGAGTCGGTGTTTGTAGCGCCGTATATTCCTGTTATTCGCCAACATAGCAACGCTCGTATCGTGCTCCGCACTCACAATATCGAGCATCAGATTTGGGAACGTATGGTACAACATGCCAAGAACCCCCTTCGTAAGCTGGGGCTCAGTGTGTTGGCCCGCAAATTAAAACAGTACGAACTGTCGCTCTTCGGCAAAGTGGATGGCTTTATGGCTATCTCGGCGCCTGATTATCAATATTTTCATGAACAATTCCCAAAAACTCATGGAACGGTGATTCCCTTTGGTGTGGATGTGAACCGCTATGAGCCTGAAGAGGACTATATTCCGTCTGATGAACCCGAACTGTTCCATATCGGCAGCATGAACTGGCTGCCCAATGTTGAAGGGGTGGAGTGGTTCTTGGATGAGGTGTGGGACAAGATTTTAGCAAAATTCCCCGAAGTGACCTTCACCATCGCAGGACACAATATTCCCGATTCGTTGAAACATCCTACTGCTGCCAATGTGCGGGTGGAGGAGGATGTGCCCGATGCAAACGAGTTTATGCTGGCTCACGATATTATGGTCGTGCCTCTGCTCTCTGGTAGCGGTGTGCGTGTGAAAATCATCGAGGCGATGGCCCTTGGCAAAACCGTCATCACTACTACCGTCGGTGCAGAAGGTATTGACGCCAAAGATGGCGTGCAACTGCTCATCGCCAATACGCCCGAGGAGTTCGTGACAGCTTTGGAGAAATGTATTAAGACTCCTGACCTTTGCAAGATTATAGGCGAAAATGCTCGTGAATTCATCCAACTGCATCATAATTCGGAAGTTATCTCGCGTCGGATTGTGGACTTTTATACCGCCTTGTCACAAAACTAATTAGCTATGTATAAAGAAGTTTATAATCCCGATTACTTGAAGGCGGCGGCTGAAAAGTATGCCGGTGCCCCTTGCATTGCGGCCGATGAACTGCCCAAGTCGGGCTCGTCACGCGTCTATGTGCGCTTCACATTCCAGAATTTCCCTTCTATTATCGGGGCTTATAATCAGGATGTTAAAGAGAACGAAGCCTTCTTTTCTTACACGCGCTTTTTCCTTACCCGAAATATCAATGTGCCACAGCTGCTTTGGGTGGATGGCGGCAAACGTTATTACCTGCTCTCCGACCTTGGCAACGAGACACTATATTCCTTCCTTTCGTCGCACCGCGATGGTCAAGAGTTGGGTGCGGAAACTATTCACTATTATCGCGAAGTGATCAAGCAACTTCCTCTGATTCAGTTGTCTGGCAAGTGCGGTATCGACTTTTCAGTGGCTTACCCGCGCTATGCCTTCGATCGCCAGTCGATGCAGTGGGACCTCAACTATTTCAAGTACTACTTTTTGAAGCTTGTCAATATTCCTTTTGATGAGCAATTGCTTGAAAATGATTTTGATACGCTGATAAATTATCTTTTGCAGGCCGATAGTGACTTTTTCCTCTTCCGCGATTTCCAGTCACGAAACATTATGATTTGTGACGAAAAGGTTTACTTTATTGATTATCAAGGAGGTAGAAAGGGTGCGTTGCAGTATGACATTGCCTCGCTACTTTACGACGGTAAAGCCGATATTCCTGCTGAGGTTCGCGAGCAACTGCTTGATTTCTATATGGATGAGTTGTCAAAGCACATCTCAGTGGATCGTCGCGACTTTAAGGAACGATACACGGCATTTGTGTTGATACGCATTATGCAAGCGATGGGAGCCTATGGATTCAGAGGCTATTATGAGAAAAAGGCCCATTTCCTGTTGAGTATTCCATACGCGGTTAACAATATCAAGTATCTGTTGGCGCACTGGGATATTCCAGTACAGATTCCGGCCTTGAGAGAGGTACTGAAAAAAATTACCGAGTGTGATTTTGAATCCTATTCCAAGCAAAATACTGATAAACTGACGGTTACTATCACCAGTTTTTCATACAAGAAAGGTATTCCGCAGGATCTGTCTGCCAACGGTGGCGGCTTCGTGTTCGACTGCCGTGCTTTGCCCAATCCGGGGCGCGAAAAGCAATATTCCCACAACACGGGACAAGAGAAGGTGATTATCGATTGGCTGGAGAAATATCCTGAAGTTGAGGAGTTTAAGTCGCACGTAAACGCCATTGTGGATATGTCAGTCGAGAATTATATGTCGCGCCATTTCACGCACCTTATGGTCAATTTTGGCTGTACGGGTGGCCAGCATCGGTCGGTCTATTTTGCCGAAAGTCTGAAAAAGCACCTTGAAGAGAAGTATGATGTGGCTATCGTGCTGAAGCACACGGTTATTGATTCTTGGACGAAATAGCCGTCTTAATGAAATCCATGAACAGCGGGTGCGGATTGAGCAACGTGCCCGAGTATTCTGGGTGAAATTGCGTTCCGATATACCACTTTAAATCAGGAATTTCCACAATCTCAATCAGATTGCTCTCGGGATTGCGTCCGGTGCACTGCATGCCGTTGGCTTCATACTGTGCCAAGTAGTCGTTGTTAAATTCGTAGCGATGGCGGTGGCGTTCCTGAATGGCCTCTTGGCCGTAGATGGCTCGCACACGGCTGCCTTCGCGCAGTTCGCAGGCGTAAGCGCCCAAACGCATGGTGCCGCCCATATTGGTGATGTTCTTCTGGTCCTCCATAATGTCGATGACATTGTGCGGCGTGTTTTCATCGATTTCCTTGCTGTGAGCATCGCTGTAACCCAGTACGTTACGTGCAAACTCAATGACCATCATCTGCATGCCGAGGCAAATGCCGAAAGTGGGGATGTCGTGCGTGCGGGTGTATTGGGCCGCAATGATTTTTCCTTCAATGCCGCGAGAGCCGAAGCCGGGACAGATGATGATGCCGTCAAGCCCTTTCAACATGTCGGCGATGTTTTCTGTGGTGATGTTTTCGCTGTTGATGAAGTGGATGTCGGCCTTGCGATGGTTGTAAACTGCCGCTTGAATCAAGCATTCGCGTATGCTCTTGTAGGCATCTTGCAAGTCGTATTTGCCTACCAGACCGATATGAACCTGCTCGGTGGCGGTTTTGAGATTCTCGAGGAAGGTGAGCCATGCGCCTAACGATGGAGTAGGGGTGGTCAGCAGCCCCGTCTTGCGCAGAATGGCCGTGTCGAGTCCCTGCTTCTGCATATTGACGGGCACTTCGTAAATGCTGGGCAGGTCTTCGCTTTGCACTACGCAGTCCAAATCCACGTTGCAGAATGAAGCCACCTTGGCGCGGATGGCTGTCTCAAGATGCTTCTCGGTGCGCAGGATAAGAATGTCGGGCTGGATTCCCATGCTCTGTAACTCTTTGACAGAGTGCTGGGTGGGTTTGGTCTTCAATTCGCCAGCGGCTTTCAGGTAGGGCACATATGTCAAATGGATGTTGACGGCATCTTTCCCTAATTCCCATTTCAACTGTCGGATGGCTTCCATAAAGGGCGCACTCTCAATGTCGCCGATGGTGCCGCCCACCTCAGTGATGACAAAGTCGTAGTGTGTGGGGTCTTCCTCCCGCATGATGCGCCGTTTGATCTCATCGGTAATGTGCGGTACCACCTGGATGGTCTTCCCCAAATAGTCGCCGTGGCGTTCCCTGTCAATCACCGATTTGTATATTCTGCCCGTGGTTACTGAGTTGTCGCGGGTGGTGCGGATGCCCGTAAAGCGTTCATAATGACCTAAATCCAAGTCTGTTTCCATGCCGTCATAGGTCACATAGCATTCGCCGTGCTCGTAAGGGTTGAGCGTGCCTGGGTCGATATTGATGTACGGGTCAAACTTTTGAATAGTCAGACTGTAGCCGCGCGCCTGCAACAATTTGCCTATCGAGGCGGAGATGATACCTTTCCCTAAAGAGGAAACAACACCGCCAGTAACAAAGATATATTTGGTATTCATGATATGATGGTTAGAAGGGAACGTTATATTCTTTTTCGTAATAGTTGATGAAGGTCTTGTTTACAAGCTTCATACCACCCAAAGTGGGATAGTCACCGCTGAAATACCAGTCGCCAGTATGATTGGGACAGGCCTGGTGCAGACCACCTATGCTTTGGAAGATGAGTTCGATAGGCACGTCAACACCTTCAGGTCGCATCATCTCAGCCATTTGAGTGCATAACTCGTCATAATCAACAGCGTCGTAAATCTCTTTCACATAGTTGCACCATTCCTTATCAGCTCTCTTTTCCTGCTTTTTGCATTGCTGATAAACATGGTCGATGATGTCTGTTTTGTTCTTCTTGATTAGCAAAGAGATGGCGGCTCTGAATGCAATGAATTCGCTGAGGTTGGCCATGTCAATGCCGTAGTAATCGGGATATCTCACCTGCGGCCCCGAGCTGACCATGACGATTTTCTTGGGATGTAGTCGGCTTAAAATACGCAAGATACTTTCTTTCAGGGTGGTACCTCTGACAATGCTGTCGTCAATTACCACTAAATTGTCTTCGTAAGGTTTAAGACTGCCGTAGGTAATGTCGTACACATGGGCGGCCAGGTCGTTACGTGTCTTCCCTTCGGTGATGAAGGTGCGCAGTTTGATATCTTTCGAGATGACTTTCTCGGTTCTGATGATGGGGAAAATCTCACGAATGCCTTCAATCATGCCATAGTAGGCCACTTCGGCCGTGTTGGGAATATAGGAGAAGACAGTGTGTTCCACATCGTTGTCGATGGCGTGCAGGATGCGGTCGCGCAAAAGACGGCCTAACTGCTTGCGTTCATGATGGATATCCTGGTCGTTGCCGCGACTGAAATAGATGCGCTCGAAACTACATGAAGCCTGCTTCTGGGGCGGCAATATCTGCTGCAAGTGGAACTCGCCGCGTGAGTTGACAATCAGCGCCTGTCCGGGTAGTATCTCTTTAATGTCGTCGTAATTCAGGTCAAAGGTGGTTTGCAAAACAGGTCTTTCGCTGGCCACAGCTACAATCTCGTCATCGGCATGGTAAAAGGCTGGGCGGATGCCCCACGGGTCTCGCATACAGAAGAACTCGCCGCTGCCGGTTACGCCGCAGATAGCGTAGCCGCCGTCGAAAACAGGCATCGCACTTTGCAGTACGCGCCCCATATCCATGTGTGCGTCAATATATTTCGTGATGTCGGTGCCAGTAAGCCCCTTCGCTTGCGCATCGGCAAAGTTGCGCTCGGCCTCGCGGTCCAAGCGGTGCCCGAGCCAGTCGAGCATAAGGTAAGTGTCGCTGAGCATGCGCGGCGATTGGCCGTAAGTAGTGAGCATCTCGAATACCTCGTCGATATTGGTCATGTTGAAGTTGCCGCAGATGCATAAGTTCTTGGCCCGCCAGTTGTTGCGTCGCAAGAAGGGGTGCACATATTTCAACCCGCGCTTGCCAGTGGTGGAGTAGCGCAAGTGCCCCATGTATAACTCGCCCATGAAAGGAATGTTGCTCCAGAGCTCTTCTTCGCTTTCTGTCTGGTCGCGATAGGCGTTGTCGAAGATGGTCGAAATGGCATCCTTGCCCTCGGCTCTCTCACGGAACATATACTCGTGACCAGGTTCTGCCTGCATGTTGACACAAGCCATGCCCGCGCCTTCCTGTCCGCGGTTGTGCTGTTTCTCCATCATCAGATAGAGTTTATCTAAAGCGTAAGATGGTGTGCCGTACTTCTTTCGGTAGTACTTAAGCGGCTTGAGCAGCCGGATCATCGCAATGCCGCATTCATGCTTGAGCGGTTCCATAAAGGGGAGTATTTAAATTCAAAATTCAGAATTCAAAATAGTTTTCAGTTTTCAATTTTCAGTTTTCATCTCTCCGTTCTCATCTCTCATCTCTCCGTTCTCATCTCTCCACTAAACCAGCGCTCTAATATTCTCCTCTTCGTTGCCTGGCAGTAGTGAGAGGGGTGACAGTTCGATGAGTGTATAAGCGCCGTAGCGTTGTTCAGTACAAAGGCGTGCTGCAGCTCTGGCGCACGAAACCATCACCTGGCCAGTGAGGGCGGGGTTGTTGATTTCCATGTTGAACTCAAAGCGTTGGTTGTGCGTGGTGCCGCTCACGCCCGAGCGTATCAGATGAACGCCATGTGCCACATTGTTCAGCGCGTCAATCGAAGGCACTTCAATCACGTGCGTTTCGTCGTGGGCGAAGTAGTCGTCTGCGAGGAGCGCTTTCTTCACAGTCTCAAACTGGGCGCCTTCTTCCAATTCCACATATACCATGCGACGATGGATGCCAGTGCCGAGGGGGATGGTCATCGAAAGGGCGTTCTTTACGCCGGCGATGGCTTTGGCTGCTACGGTGTGGCCCATCGAGCGGCCGGGACCGAAGTTGGTGTAAGTGAGTCCTTTAGGAGCCATGGCCATCAGCAGGGCGCGGATAGCAGAGTCGGTGCCCGGATCCCAGCCGGCAGAGATAATGCTCACTGCCTTGGCCTCTTTGGCAACGGCTGCCAACTTTTGGCGCAGGTCGAAAATCTGGCCGTGAATGTCGAAAGAATCGACGGTGGAAATGCCGCGACGTAACATCTTCTCGGCATACACAGGAACTTCACGTGTGGGCACGCACAACAGAGCCACATTTGCCGTGAGGTTGTCAAGGTTGTCGTTGTGGTGATAGATGCCCGTCAGTTCCATATCGGGAGCCGTGGCGAGGGCTTCCTCACAGGCCTTGCCAATGTTGCCGTAGCCAATAATGGCGACTTTCAGTTTGTTGTTTGTGGTCATGGCTAAAAAGGTTTAAAATTATCTAACTTGTTTATTATGAATAAATTGCGGTTTAGGTTTGAAAAATAAAAACGCAAAGATAATACAATTCAAAATTAATTTGTCGGAGATGCGTAAAATTTTTTTCAACTTTTTTTGAACACCCCAAAAACAACAAACCCCGCCAATTGGCAGGGCTCGTCGTAATGCTATGAAAAAATGTTTTGAAAAGTGTCCGATTATTCTTCGGTAGCAGCCTCTTCGGTAGTAGCCTCAACGTTACGGGTAACCAGTACGGATACCAGAATCTTGTTGGGGTTGTCCATGATGGTCAAATTGTCAACCTTGATATCACCTACCTTGAAGTTGTCGTTGATTTCCATGTTGGAAATGTCAATCGTGATGTTCTCGGGAATGTTGGCCAGTTCGCCTTTAACTTTGATCTTTCTGGCTTTCTTCACCATCTTACCGCCACGGAGCACACCAGGAGAAGTACCGGTGATCAACAAAGGAAGCTCAATGGTAATGGGCTTGCCTTCCACAACTTCCAAAAAGTCAACGTGTAACAATCTGTCGGTAATAGGATGGAACTGAGTGGCTTGTATAATTGCAGTAAAGGTTTTGTCGCCCAAAGTCAGCTCTGCATATTTCACCTCGGGAGTGTAAATAATGTTACGGAACTGGTTTTCGGGAACAACAAATTGATATTGTTTTTCACCGCCGTAAATCACACACGGAATCAAACCTTGTGCTCTTTGCGCTTTTGCATCTTTTTTCCCTACGTTCTCACGGAGAGAACCGCTCATAGATACTGATTTCATTTTTCTTTTGCTTTAAAATTAATAATTTAGGTTTCCTTAAAAAAGTGTGCAAAAATACGCTTTTTCTTCATATTAACAAGCAGGGAGTCCCCTAAATCCTTTCTTTTTTTATAATTTTGATGATAAATCAATGATAATCACATAGTTGTGGTTGGTATGATTTTTGCATGGATTATTACCAAAAAACTTGTATTTTTGCAATCTAATTTTTCAATATAATATAGTATTTATGGCAAATTTCTTAAGCAAACTGTTCGGTACAAAGGCTTCGCGTGATATGAAGGAGCTGGAGCCTATCAAGGACAGTATTTTGGAAGCATACGAGTCGATTAAAACGCTGTCGAATGATGAATTGCGTGCTAAGACCCAGGAGTTCAGACAGCTGATTCACGATACCATCAAAGAGGAAGAGGATAGAATCACCGAAATCCGCACCCATTTAGAGAATAACTACGATATGGACGTGGCGGAGAAAGAGGATTTGTATAAGGAACTGGAGCATTTGGAGAAAAAGGCTTACGATAAGACACAGAAAGTGCTCGACCAGATTCTGCCGGAGGCATTCTCTGTGATGAAGGAGACTGCCCGCCGCTTCAAGGATAATGAGGTGGTGGAAGTGACCGCCACGCAGATGGACCGCGACATTGCCGCCTACCGCGACTGTATCGAGATTGTGGGCGACAAGGCCCGCTACCACAACAGCTGGTCGGCCGGTGGCAACATCATCAAATGGGACATGTGCCACTACGATGTTCAGCTCATCGGCGGTACGGTGTTGCATCAAGGCAAGATCGCCGAGATGGCAACGGGTGAAGGTAAAACCCTTGTGGCTACGCTGCCCGTTTACCTCAACGCACTGCCGGGCAAAGGCGTGCATGTGGTTACCGTGAACGACTACTTGGCTAAGCGTGACGCCGAGTGGATGGGGTTGCTGTACGAATTTCATGGCCTGACTGTGGATTGCATCGACAAGCACGAGCCCAACTCGGAAGAGCGTCGCAAAGCTTATCTGGCTGATATTACCTACGGTACCAACAACGAGTTTGGTTTCGACTACCTGCGTGACAATATGGCGCGCAATATCGGCGAGTTGGTGCAACGTCCTCATAATTACGCCATTGTCGATGAGGTCGACTCGGTGTTGATTGACGATGCCCGTACCCCTCTGATTATCTCAGGTCCCACGCCGCGTGGCGACCAGCAAGAATTCGACCTCTACAAGCCCATCATCGAGCGTTTGTACAATGCCCAGAAGATGATGGTGGCCGAAATGTTGTCGAAGGCCAAAAAACTGCTGGCCGACAACCCTGACCCCAAGCCGACCGACGAAGGTCCTATGCTGCTGTTGCGCGCTCACCGCGGACTTCCCAAGAACAAGGCTCTGGTGAAGTTCTTGAGCGAACAGGGTATCAAGCAAATCCTGTTGAAGACGGAAGCCTTCTTCATGCAGGAGCAGAACCGCAATATGCACATTATCGACGATGAACTCTATTTTGTGATTGAAGAGAAATTGAATACCGTCGATATCATGGATAAAGGTATTGAGTTGGTGTCGCGTAATGCTGAAGAAGCCAAGCTCTTCATCATGCCCGATGTCGGTGCCGAAATTGCTGAACTGGAAAAACTGAACCTCGACCCGAAAGAGAAGCTGGAGCGTAAGAACGAAATCTACCGCAACTTCTCCATCGCCTCAGAGCGTATCCATACCATCCACCAGTTGCTGAAAGCCTACACCATGTTCGAGAAGGATGTGGAGTATGTGAGTATCGACAATAAAGTGAAAATCGTTGACGAGCAGACGGGCCGTATCATGG
>JAEERB010000238.1 GCA_016285615.1 Bacteroidales bacterium | reverse complement strand
TACTTTTGCAGCGTGAAAAGTTGATGCATGTCTGACAGGGAGCATTCAACCCACCCAGCGGTCAACTTTTTAGAATAAAGGATCGAGGCAGACCACCGGGAGTATCGAACCCATAGGACGCTCACCTTTAGCATACAACGGCCGTTGCTTTATGGTAGCGGTCGTTTGTGTTTTAGTGGTAAAAAAACGCTATTTCTCTTGCGGGTGTCAAAAATTTGTTATACTTTTGCGGTGTGAAAAGTTAATGCATGTCTGACAGGGAGTATCCAACCCACCCAGCGGTTAACTTTTTATTGAATAAATGCCAATCTTTAAAAGGTTGGCATTTTTATTTGTGCAGTAATTGAATATAAGGTGGTACGACGCCTTTGCCTGTTTTCTTTGATGTTGAGATAGAGTGTTCGGTCGTTGACATGGATCTCGTAATAATAAAAATACACGGCACGTTCCCCCTTTTTCTCTTCTTTTTCAGTTTTAACGTATTTTGCCGTTGAGAAGTAATTGGCCAAAGAGCAGATGTCGCTGATAAAGAAAGACCCTTTTGCCCTATACAAAGCATCTGAAATAAGATGTTCGATATCGCTTTCGGTTACATGGAATCTAATCTTTCTTCCACTGGTAGCCGGAATTATATGTTTACGTGAAGTCAAACGCTTGCATTGCGCCTTTACATGTTTCTCAATCTCAGTCCGAGTCATTTTGGCATACCGCCAATCGGGGTTGTATGTTGCATCCATGGATTTTCAAGATTATGGATGCAAAGATACGATAATGTATAATTACTAAAAATAATTTTTATGTAATATTTTTAATTAATGTGAGTAATCATTCCGTCAGCAACCGATACAACTCCGGCAACCGTCTTGCGATGATCACTGGCCTGCCGTTCTCCATGAAGCAGTGGGTGCTCTGACCGAGGCAGACGACCTTGCCAGCGCAACGCATCGTGTAGGTGAACTCGAACTTGAGGTCCTGCATGTTGCTGATGGCGACCTCGATTTCAATTAGGTCTTTGAACGTGGTGGGATGCTTGTAGTTGCAACTGATGGAGATAACAGGTGAGACGACCCCCTCGGCCTCTATGCGGTCGAAACCATAACCTAGCGCATCTAGAAAGTCAACCCTGGCCTCCTCCATGAAACGGACGTAATTGGAGTGATGGGTGATGCCCATGCGGTCGCATTCGTAATATTTTACTTCGTGTTTGTAGATATGCATATCAAATCGTTTTTAATGTTTCTTCAAATAACGCTCTAAGTCTTGGCTCGTCGTCGATGAGGTCGTGCAGCTGTTCTAAGCGTTCGGCGTTGGGCGAGTCGGGAAACCAGAGCTTCAGGTAACCGTTGCGGCCATATTTCTCGTGAAGATGGGAGAGCATTCGTTGATATTGCTCCTCTCGGCTGAGCTCTGGATAATGGTCCAGACCATATTGCACAGTGCGCCGTACGATGGTCACCGGGTCGATAAAACGGTCGGCCTCGGCCACGATGCGACCATAAATGGTGCGTGGCGCTTGCTTGGCAGAAGCGCGATGGTCCTCGGCGGCATCGGCCATCACAAGGATTTGTTCTTCGGTGAACCACTGCCGTAATTGTGGATCGGCCTTGATGATTTGGGCAGAAACCTCATGATGATGCTCACGGCCTTCGCAAAGACCAGTATCGTGATAGGCAGCAATCGTGTAAACCATATCGATATCCACGTCCAACTTTGCGGCGATGTCCAAACTCTGTTGAATCACCATTAACACATGGTCGCGATGATGGGCTTGGTCGAAATGGTCATAACGAGGAATAATCTCCCGTTCAATATATTGTTGGAGCTCAAGATTCATTTTTACTTCTTACTTCTGTCTTCTTACTTCTGTCTTCTCCCTCAATACCTCTCAACAAAGTCTTTCACCAACTTAAACACGGGCTCATAACTGTCAAACTTTACGGTCTCGTAGGTGTCGAACACGGTGTGGTACCATTGGAAAGCGTCGCCCTCTTGATTCTCGAGGAAGATGACGGGTACGTGGCGTTTGGCAAAGGACCAGTGGTCGCTATTCGCAGCCAAATCGCCACGGTTGAGCGATTCAAAATAATGCTGTTCATTGTTAATCTGCTCAAAGACGGCAAATCCACGCATGCCCTCATCGCTCACCTCGCAGTACTGCACGGGGTTGTTGTCACCGATCATATCGAGATTGAACAAATATCTGATCTGATCCAGCGGAACAAGTGGGTGTTTGGCATAGTATTCCGAACCTCTGAGGTTGGCGTCCTCACCGGAGAAAGCGATAAAGTACATGTCGTATTCGGGCTGGTTTTGGGCATAATAAGCGGCCAAGGTAACAATGGCGGCGGTACCTGAAGCATTATCGTTAGCACCGGGGTAATAAACATCGTTGCCGAGGTTGCCCAAGTGGTCGTAGTGGGCAGTAAATACATAGCAGCTGTCGTGTTTTTGACCTTCCACCTTGGCGATGACGTTGAAGCACTCGTAGTCTTTGAGGAACTCGTTGTCGATGGAGGCTCGGATGGTTTTAACGCCTTTGATAGCCTCTGGGGTCATCCAGATGATGGGCTTTTCCACCACGCGATGGCCGTAGGCCTTGTAGAACTTGATGGGCGAGGTCCAGGTGTTGATGACACCGGCGTTGGTGCATTCGCCGGGTTTCTGTAAGCGGGCAAAGTCTTTGCTGTGGTGATGCATGAACCAGAACTCGCAGACGACTAGGCAGTTGTTGTATTTAGGCTTGGCCAAATCGGCATACATCTTTTCGGGATCAAAATTCAAAGTGTCCACATGATACACAGGGAACTCGCCATGGACGCCAGGGGAATATTCACGCATGGAGTAATCCACACCAGCGGTCAGTT
>JAEERB010000237.1 GCA_016285615.1 Bacteroidales bacterium | reverse complement strand
CAGCAACTATATGTCGCCGATGTTGGATAGGTTTATCAAGGCCAACAAGTGGAATTACAAGATTTTCGATCTGCCTCTCCAGGTTGCTAATTTCAATAATAGTCGAGGCAAGCGACGCAAACAGGAGGTTCTTGTCTATAACTACAACATTCAACCAACTCTTTTCGATTGATTATGAATACGAAAATAAAGATTGTTAGAAGGCTTGCCAAGGGGCCATATCCTGAAGGAACAGAACCTGAAGTGTATGACATTTATCAAGATGTCGGGTTGTTTTCTCCATTATTCAGTAAGTGGGTAATAGACAAGTCTTCATTAGATAGAGAAGATGCTCTTAAATATCTATGCACCTATCTATTAGATTTCTCATGTAAAGTGATCATTCATTGTTAATCAGATAACCCAACTCAAGAAAGGAGGTGCGACATGAAAAAGTAACCGTTCAAGCTCGCGGCTGGCAGGTTTTCATATAATCCACAAGTTAAACAAGTGTGTAAAATGTTTAGTTTTCTTGAAAAGCGAAACAGTCCCTAACAGGGGGTGTCTAAAAACAACCGGGCGGTTCGACTCCGCCCCAGCCGCCAAATCACAATAACAATTATCCTTAACGTGAAAATCGATTTATGCTTATTCCCACAAATTCGCTTGAGATATTCAAGCAAAACAATATCATTGAGTTATGACCAACGAAGAAATCACAAAGCGCTATAACGAGCTTGTATCTGAAATCGAAACACTGAGAATGTATGATGGGCGTGGTGAGTACAACGGCTACGAGTGCAAGAAGTGTGGTTATGTCACCGTAACGCTGTATGCCGACAAAGGAGTCACTCCGTTTGTTTTGCGCTGCCCGAAGTGTGGTGGCACTTCCATGCACGAATACACAAGCCGTACTCCACCTCCTGCCAGTCCCCGCTATTCGCCCGTAAAACGATGGGTGAGGCCTACGCTTGAGCAGTTGTTGAAGATGAGTCCGGCAACTATTGAGCATGTTCTTGATTGAGGGCTGGTGTTCGAGGAAAAACTGAAATAATGCGAAGAAAGTGAGAATCCCGACGGATTTGGCTAAAAAATTGTGAGGTTATTGTGCGAGATGGCATCTCGCAATACATGACATTTTTTTGCTATTAGGGTTATGTCGAAGAAGAAAACCGTTGAGCCCATGTACCGGGAGATCCCCAGCCATATGGATGTCTCCAACACCATGGACGAGGAGCACAAGACGCAGTTGGCCGAGCTTGCCGAGTACAGGGCGAAGCATCCCAGACCATGGTATCTGAAATGATTACAAGCCGGTGGCTTGCACTACTTAAACAACACGTTATGGAAATCAATTATGTTTCGCTGCATGTTCCGGTGCGGGTGGCCCATGCCGACCAGATCGAAGATGCCGAATTTGAAGAAATACAGAACGATGGACAACAACAAAGCGATAGAGATACTGAAAGACTTTAACGACTACCGTCGCAATGAAGGCGCGTATGATGTTGACAAGCCCTGTGAGCCGAAGTTCACGGCGGCGGAGATCGGCGAGGCCATCGACTGCGCCATCGACGCGCTCATCGGGCACGACAAAGCCGACATGACCATCCTTGACGCCGTTGTCGCCGAGTCCGGGTTAAGCCTCAGAGCCATCAGAGGGCACGGCCGCAACCGCAACCTTGTCGTTGCCAGGAATGTCGCCGCCTGGCTGATGCGTGATGACGGCCACACCTTGACCGAGATCGGCAAGACCTTCAACCGCAGTCATGCCGCCATCATCCACATGTGTGACGAAGTGAGTTATTGGCTCGCGTCTCCCCTTGTTTACCGCAGGGAGTTGCGGCTGTTTGAACGTGTAAAGAAAAGGACAGGGAGAAAATGATAGCACAAGATATAGATATAAATCTTGAAGACGCTCTAAGCCGATGCAGTCCATCATTCAAGAAAAAGCTGAAATACAGCATAGACTTGCTACAAAAAGCTGCGGATTTGGCTTTGAAGTATAGTGAAGACGGGTTTTATCTCGCTTTTAGCGGGGGTAAGGATAGCCAATGCCTGTACCATGTTGCAAAAATCGCAGGCGTTCCATTCAAGTCTTATATGAATTTGACAAGCATCGACCCGCCGCAAGTAATCATGTTTGTGAAACGAAATTACCCTTCTGTTCTTCTGAACAAGCCAGTTGACAGCATCTACAATATTGCCGTTGAGAAGAAATTCTTACTACCGTCGCGTATTATTCGTTGGTGTTGTGCCGAGTTAAAGGAAGGCGGCGGTGCAGGTACGGTTTGTTTGACTGGCATCAGAAAAGCCGAAAGCCCAAAAAGGGCAAAACGTTCTCCTGTAGAAGTCAGTAATCGCTCTTTTGCGGGCAGCCTTGAAGATTTCTATAAATGGCAGTTTGAACAGATAAAAAAGAAACTTCCTAGCATCAACCAAGACCAGTTCTCGCAGAGAGAGAGAGTGTGTGTGAAGTGCGGTGCGTCAACGGGAAAGACAAAATCATTATCAATCCGATAATGGAATGGTCGGATAGAGATGTGTGGTATTTTCTTAACGATGTCGTGCAGGTTCCGCATTGCGAGTTGTATGACATGGGCTGGAACCGCATTGGGTGTATTTGTTGTCCCATGTCAAGTCATAAGCACAAAATAGAAGAGTTAAAACTTTTCCCTCACGTTAAGAGAAATTGGATCAAGGCAATCAAGCGCATCCGTGAGACCTGTATTGGCGATAACATGATTATCAACAATTATTGGGGCGAAGGAAGCGAAGATGAAAAATGCGAACAAATCTTTAATTGGTGGGTAAGTGGAAAATCGTATGAAGAATGGTATGCGGAGACATTTCTGCAACTGAAAATCCCTTGGGAAGATTTTGAATAAGCCGATAA
>JAEERB010000057.1 GCA_016285615.1 Bacteroidales bacterium | reverse complement strand
CATTTTGCCTCAATGCCTTATCAATGTTGTCTGGTCTGGCTGAAAAGTATTTTACGCACACTAGCTCTTGGTCTTGTTTCATGAATAATTCAAAGAATTTCACCATGTCAAGCCAGTAGTAGCGTCGCCATTTGTGGTTCTTTTTCAATCCGTAATAGAAATTGAAACCATCTACATAAACTATCACCCTCTGTTTCTCCAGCATGATTCCAAAAAATAAGCCCACTTATTGGGAGTGGGCGAGCCTTAGTATATTCCACCTAAGGGGGATTCGCTGCAAATATACGACAAAAAATATAAGATTATGTATTGACTGAAAAAAAAATTTTTTTTTGCGCATTCCCGCTACAGATGGCTGTTTTGTGCGATTATACCTGTATGTGTTTATTCGTCTAACTCGATTTTATGTTAAAAATTTGGAAGAAATTTGTGTAGAATATGTAAAATGTGGCCTGTAAGGTTCCCTTCAGCTGCTCTACGTGTGAAGGAATCTCTTAGTGTAATTTTCCGATTTTCACACCGAGTTTGAAATTAACGATGTTTTTTTTTGTATTTTTGCATCAAAATAATATTATTAACTTAAATCATTGATTATGAAAAAGAAAGTTTTATTATTGATGGTGGCAGTGGCTATGATTTTCGGCCAACTGCAAGCACAAGCTCCCTACAAACACGGTATTGGTGGCGTTGTAGGTTCGTTTAATGGCTTTACGTACAAAACATTCTTCACCGATCACTTGGCTTTGTCAGTTGATTTGGGTAATTCATTCATTGTTACTGCTGGTGAGCACGTAAGTAATATCGACCTCTACACTTTGCAACTGAATCCTAATTTGATGTACCAAGGTCACTTCGTTGCCGGCCTCTATGGTTTGATTGGTGGCGGCGTTTCGCTGGGCTGGAACTGGGGTCCTTACAAATATATCGATGATCGCTGGGTAGGTCGTCGTGATGTTAGAGAAATCGGTAAGTTTGGTGTGAATGCCATCATGGGTTTGGAATATAAGTTCAACATTCCTTTGGCATTGCAATTGGACTTCCGTCCTGGCTACGGTCTCCTGTTCACTGACGATCCCGGTTGGAACCACTTCGACTGGAACCTGAGCCTCAGTGTTAGATACGCATTCTAATGAATGTACAATTAACGATTTATATTAGCAGAGACGGGGCGCGCCCCGTCTCTGCTTTTTTTATATTTTTGCGGAGAAAATTTTTGCATCCATGAAAAAAATCCAAATGGTTGACCTGAAAGGTCAGTACGAGAAGATAAAACCCGAGATTGATGCCGCGATGCAGTCGGTGATCGATTCGTGCGCCTTTGTGAAGGGGCCTGCTGTGAAGGCTTTTGAAGAGCACTTGGCTTCGTATCTCAATGTACGCCATGTGATTACCTGCGGCAACGGCACCGACGCCCTGCAAGTGTCGATGATGGCGCTGGGTCTGCAGCCCGGCGATGAAGTCATCACCTCGCCATTCACCTTCATCGCAACGGCTGAAGTGATTGCCCTGCTTCGTCTGACCCCTGTCTTTGTGGATGTGGACCCGCGCACCTTCAACCTTGACATTAGCAAGGTGGAGGCGGCCATTACGCCCCGCACGCGCGCTATCGTGCCCGTACATCTGTTCGGCCAGTGCTGCGATATGGAACCGCTGATGGCGTTGGCTGCCAAGCACAACCTCCACATTGTGGAAGATGCCTGTCAGGCTATTGGTGCTGAGTACCGCTTCAGCGACGGCTCGGTGCGCAAAGCTGGCACCATTGGCACTATCGGTTGCACCTCCTTCTTCCCGTCCAAGAATCTGGGCTGTTACGGCGACGGCGGCGCTATCTTCACCAACGACGATGAATTGGCCCACACGCTGCGCGGCATCGTCAACCACGGCATGTTCACGCGCTATTATCACGATATGGTGGGCGTCAACTCACGGCTCGACACGCTGCAGGCCGCTATTCTGGATGTGAAACTGAAATATCTCGACGACTATATCGCCGCCCGCCAGAAGGCCGCCGCTCGCTACAACGAGCTGCTCGCCGCCTGCGGTAAGGTGATCGTACCGCACATCGCGCCTTTCACCACGCATGTGTTCCACCAATATACGCTGCAACTGGCTGATGGTGTTGACCGTGCCGCTCTCATCGAAAGACTGAAAGCCGCCGGTATCCCCGCCATGATTTATTACCCCGTGCCGCTCCATTTGCAGAAGGCCTTTGCAGGCCTGGGCTTCCGTGCAGGCGACTTCCCCGTGGCCGAGAAACTGTGCGCCACCGTTCTTTCGCTGCCCATGCACACTGAACTCGACGATGAACAACAAACGTGGATTGTAAAGAATCTGTTGGAATACGGAGAATGACGTCTAAAAAAAAGAGGCTGCTTCAACGAAGCAGCCTCTTTTTTTTAGGCACTATCTACGATTATTTGTAGTAGTAACGTTCGGTTACAGTAGCACCGTCGTTGTTGTAGCTGCGGCTGGCAGGATAGCTGCCATCGTAAGCATAGGTGTACAGGACGCTTGAGGATCTTGAAACGGATGAGATGTTATACATCGTAATATTGTTCTTGCCGTAGTTAAATATCGAATTGTCTTCCAAATAGATGGGAGAATAGATGGTGAATAAACCATGCATCGGGTTAACTTTGTTGTCATATTCCATAGTAAGAGTGATGTCTTGTCCGGGATAAGCAGGAGCGGCAAAAACGATTTTTTCAACATTGTTGCCTTTCCAAGTAAAATCGGCATAGATTACCAAGTCGGCTTTGGTCAGATTGTTGCTTATAAGTTGAGCGCATTCCTTAATCAAGGTAGCAGAAGCTTCTGCATCGGGCAAAATATCAAAAGGATTGATTCTTGCTTTGGCAGCTTTGCCTGCATCAGCAACTTGATAGGTGATTCTGGATACTTTCGAGCCTTTATGTTCCAAAGTAGCGGTACAACCAATGACATTGTCTTCGTAGAAAACCATTTTGACGAGTTTGCTACCATCGTAGGTAAATTCTGCTTTTTCGCCATACTGAACATCCTCAATCTTGGTTACACGTTTTTTGCTGTCGTAAGAGTATGCAGCGGTCCAGTCATAGCTGCCGTTGTAGTAATACTCAATCTTGTCCAGCAGGTTGCCGCTCCAGGTGAACTTCATGTTGGTCAACTCACCGCTATTGTCGGCTGCAATGGTGGTGTGGTCAATTTTCTTTCCGGGTTTGAAAGCGCCTTCTTTCTGGCAGCCTACAAATACCAATGCGCTTGCGATAACAAGCATCAATAAAAATTTAATGTTTTTCATAGTGGATAATTTTGTGGTTAATAAATTAGGTTTCAAATAGGAATTATAATCTGCAAATATACAAATAAATGTAAAAATGTGAAAAAAATGAAGATTTTAAGAAATATTAGTGAAAAGTGATCAGTGAAAAAGTTAAGAATTGTTGATTGTAGAAGAGACACACGGCCGTGCGTCTGTACTTTTTTTTCTGTTTTTTGAATTCTGAATTTGTTCTCTGTTCTATGTTCTTCTATTTATAGTAGTAATGATAAATGTACTTTATCACATCCTCGCCATTCCGAACGGTTTCGGTGCGGGTTTCGGGAAGTTTTCCTCTGTAGGTATAGGTGTAAGTGCTGTTTGAGTAGCTCAAGTCGGAATTGGTTTGTGATTGGATGATGTTGTTGGGGTCAATGGTCTCGACACTCTTGGGGGTGTCGAAGTTGTCCGACCAGCCGTACTCTCCTTCGTCGTAATAGTCAATCCCTGTCAGCATTTTGCCGTTCCAGTTGAAGACCATGTGGTTCACTTCGGGGTAGCTGACCGTTTCGCCATCAATGATGCACTCCATCTGAATGGTGATTTTATCCAGTCTCTTGTGTTTGTTAACATCCTCTTTGTTGCAGGAAATGAATACAAAGAAGATGCTGATAATTAAACCGATAAGTTTTACGCTTTTCATAAATATTTTTGTTTTGGCTAAGGGTTTCTATATAACGAGTGTTTGTAATCAGATATTATGTTTCATGTTTCGCATAATGTTGGCTAACATATCTTTAGCTCTGAAAAGTTTGATTTTGACATTGGCGAGGCTTATGCCTAACTCTTGGGCAATCTCTTCGTACGAGAGTTCGTTGAAATAGCGCAACTCGATGAGTTTGCGGTAGTTTTCACGCATCTGTCCGACAGCCATACGCATCATCGCTACGCGCTGCTTTTCCATACAGAAGTCCTCGGGTGTTTTGTGCTCGACAGCATTGGTCAGTGAAACGGCTTTCTGTTCGCAGGTCTCAAGGTCGTCGTCCACGCACATCGGCGAGGTGTTCTTGCGGCGCAGGAAGTCGATGCAGTTGTTGGCGGCAATGCGGAATAGCCAGGTCGAGAAGGCGTAGTCGCCCGAGTAGCGCTCCAGATAGCGGAAAGCCTTGCCAAAAGCTTCAATGGTGAGATCTTCGGCATCGTACGGGTTACGGCACATCTTCAGCATCATGTAGTAGATCGAGTCGCGGTAGTAGCCCATGAGCTCTGCGTAGGCCTTCTGGTTGCCGTTTTCGAGGGCTTCTTTGACTAGAATTAAGTCCCGTTTCGATTTCTCGGTCAAAAGTTCCGGAGATTCCATAGAGGTTTTTTATTTGTTTTTGGTGAATTTTGATCCAATATACAGGGTAGGATTGAGGAAGGAGAAGAGGAAGTCGCCAAACAGAATGTAGGGTATAATGCCTTTTTCGTTGATTTTCTTGGCCGCAAGTCCAAAGATGATGTACATGACAGTGGTCTTGACAACAAAAATTCCTATGGCAATCAGCAACCAGAGCAGGTTATACCACGACATCCAAATGGCAAATGCCAACGATAAGTAAAACAGAGGATTGAGTATTCCGTAAAAGTCAAGTAAAAAGCGATGCACTCCCTTATAGTTGCGGCGTGTGGTGTAGTGATGCCGCTTGTCCCAAAGCCAAGAACCTGGCGTGACGATGGCGGTGGAAACGGTCTGTGCTTCGGCTGAATATTCTACCGCGCAGTTGTTCTTGGTGGCCACTTCGTTGATGAAGAGGTCATCCTCGCCATAACGCAGGTGATAGTGCGACGAAAACCCTTGGTTCTTGAGGAAGAGCGTCTTGGTGTAGGCCAGGTTCTGTCCCAAGCCCATGAAAGGGATGCGCGCAACGGCGTAGGAGAAGTATTGCATGGCCACATGAAAGGCGTCAAAGTGAAGTAGGAAGTTGAACAGGCCGCGACCTTGCGGGTAGGTGGTGTGGCCGAGTACAATCTGCTTCTTGCTCGAGAAGCGCGAAACCATCCGCTGGAGCCAATATTTGGAGGTGGGCATGCAGTCGGCCTGGGTGAACAACAGATGCTCGTAAGCCGACACCTTGATGGCTAACGACAAGGGATATTTGCGCCCTTTGATGTTGGTGACCGACGAGCTCATGTCCAAAAACTTCAGATTGGCATATTTTTTTTGGAACTCTTCCATCACCACAGCGGTGTTGTCGCACGAGTGGTCATCCACTACAACGACCTCGAAATTTTCGTATTCCTGTGCTAGAATTTCTGGTAGTGTCTGCTCAAGTGAAACGGCATCGTTCTTGGCATAAACAATGACCGACACGGGCACGTTCATAAGCGGCGGACGCTTTGATTTATAAACGATTAATCGTAAGAAGACCCCTAAATAATAGCCTAACAGACAGAGCGACAATGCGGCAAGAAGATAGACCGAGATTTGGATGAGCAGGGGGGTGGAAAGTGCAACTACCAGATTCAACATCACATTTTTCTAATTAGATTAACAAAAATATCGTATTCTTTACAACAAAAAATCATACCTTTGCAAAAATTACTAACACGATGGAGTTTATAATTAACCACACTGACCCTAAAAGCAATGCGCGCGCCGGCATTATCAAAACCGACCATGGAGATATTCACACCCCCATTTTTATGCCCGTGGGCACCGTGGGCTCGGTCAAGGCCGTTCACATGAAAAATTTGAGGGAAGATATTAAGGCAGAGATTATTCTGGGCAACACCTATCATCTCTACTTGCGTCCAGGAACGGAAGTTTTGGAAGAGGTCGGCGGCTTGCATAAGTTCAATGGCTGGGATCGCCCGATACTGACCGATAGTGGTGGTTATCAGGTGTTTTCGCTGAGCCAGCGACGCAAAATCAAACCCGAGGAGGGCGTGTGGTTCCAGTCGCACATCGATGGCTCGCGTCACCTGTTCAGTCCTGAGAGAGTGATGGACATCGAGCGCTCCATTGGCGCCGACATCGTGATGGCACTGGATGAGTGTACGCCCTATCCATGCGACCATGAGTATGCCGAGCAGTCGATGAACATCACCCACGCTTGGCTGAAACGCTGCTGTGAGCACTTCGACAATACGGAGCCCAAGTATGGCTATTCGCAGACGCTGTTCCCCATCGTGCAGGGCAGCACCTTCCGCGATTTGCGCGTGAAGTCGGCCGAGTTCATCGCTTCGATGAATCGTGAAGGCAACGCTATCGGCGGTGTGTCGGTGGGTGAACCTACCGAGCTGATGTACGAGATGACAGAGATTTGCTGCGGTATTCTGCCCAAAGACAAACCGCGTTACCTGATGGGTGTGGGTACGCCAGCTAATATTCTGGAAGATATTGCTATGGGCGTCGATATGTTCGACTGCGTGATGCCAACACGACACGCCCGCCACGGCATGATTTTCACATGGGACGGTATTATGAATATGAAAAACGAGAAGTGGAAAAAGGATTTTACACCAATAGATGCTGGTAGCGACCTCTTCGCCGACCGTGAATATTCGCGCGCTTACTTGCGCCACCTATATGTTGCAGATGAGATGCTCGGCCCTATGATTGGCAGTATCCACAACTTGCACTTCTACTTGGATCTGGTGCGCACTGCACGTAAGAAAATTGAAGAAGGCGTGTACGCCCAATGGAAAAACGAGATAATTCCTAGGATTTCTCAACGACTGTAACGTTCAAAATCCCTTTTTATCAGTTCTTTAATCTCTTCTTTGGTCATGCCGAAGTTGCTCTCGGCCAAGGCGACGGTTTGGTCAAATTTCGTCTTGTCGTTGAGTTCAGCATAGCATTCTAACAAGCCATACCAGATATCCCAAATCAACGGCAAATTCTGCGCCGCATTTTCGTAGCAGGTGAGGGCATCCTTGTAATAGCCGGCCATGTAGTTGCTGCGACCATAAAAGAGGAGATAGATGGGGTCGTCGCCCGTGTAGTCTATCAGCTTGGTGATGACCTCTTCGGTGGCCTTTACATTGCCTATGTTGGCGTAGTAGAGCAGCTTATGAGTGAGAATGGCGCGCTCGTCAAAGCCCTCATCGGCCAACTGCTCTAACCCTTCGATGAATTTGCCCGGCACGGTTTCGAACATGGCACGGATATAGAGTTGCCAAAAGTAGGGGTACTCTTTGAGCATGTCGCGATGTTCGTTTAAGAGGCGGAAAGCCTGCTTGCTCTCGTCGCGGTCGAGCAGGTCGGTGGCTTGGGTGAGATAGCTTGTTATGCCTTCTGGGTCAGTGCGTTGCATAATGCGATAGAGCATGTCGTACTCTATCTGGTGCGTGAGGGTGGAGGAGAGGTTGTAGATGAATCCTTCCTTAATTTTAAGCACACTGTCAGCCACATGAACCACATAGTCGTCAATGCGCAGACCGTAGTCGCAGTAGGTGCGGAAGACGATATGGTGTTCGCCGTTCTTCTCGTAATAGCGGATGAACTTGAAATCGCCGCCCTGGTTGACCATGGTCACGCAGTAGTTGCCAATCTTGAAGTTGTCGCGCCAGAAAGCTTTTCCGAAGTCGGTATCTAAACTACTCATTACGATTGAGTTGCTGCTGATAGAGTCGCGGATGGCGACTTCGTCAAATGCCTGGTTCAGCATCAAAGGGTTGTCGTTCAGTACCGCATTTTCAATCTTTTGGGCGAAAGTGCTGACGGTCTCTTCGTTGAGTATGATGCTCTCCTCCATTGCTTCGTTCTGTTTTTTGTGTCCGCAAGCAATTGTGATAGTGCAGATTATAATGGCAAGGATGACTTTTTTTGTGAGATTCATGTTTCGTTAGATATGTTGTTTGGCGTAAATTAATGTCGAAAATTGGTCGGGGATGAAAATCTCGTTGGCGGTTTCGAGCAGTTCGGAGGCAGTAATCTCTTCAATCTTCTGGTACAACTCCTCGGTGGTTTCTATCTCGTTGTCGTAGAATGCGCTGCGTCCGATAGCAAGCATCTCGTTGAGTTTCGATTCGCAACTGATGGCAGTCTGGCCAATAAACTGACGTTTGGCTTTGTGTAACTGGATGGTGCCTAATTTGTTCTGTCTGAGCTTTTGCATCTCTTTGTAAGCCAGTTCTATGCAGTGTTGTGCTTCGCCGGTTTCACAGCCGATATAGATGCTGAAAAGTCCCGTGTCGGAGAAGGCCGAGTAATTGGCTTCCACGGCATAGGCTAAGCCCAGTTTTTCGCGGATGCTCATGTTGAGGCGGGTGTTCAAGCCCTGACCGCCCAGAAGGTTGGTGAGCAGGGTGAACGGCAGTCGCTTGTCGTCGGTAATGGCGTAAGCGGTGTTGCCAGTGAGAATATGCGCCTGATAGGTGTTTTTGTGCACCTGCTTGGTGGTTGGCGTATAGTTGTTGAACGGCGTGCGCTGCTTGGGAGTTTCGTTAATCTGGTGCTGGGCAAAGTATTTGTTGCAGAGAGCCAATAGTTTGCTCGTGGAGATATTGCCTACCGAGGCGAGAACAATGTCTTGCGCGCAGTAGCTCTCTCTCATGAATTGAAGGATGTCTTCGCGCTGCAACTTCTTGACAGTCTTTTTGTTGCCTAAAATATTGCGTCCTAATGGGTGTTGTGCAAAGACCAAGTCTTCGAATTCGTCGAAGATAAGTTCTGCTGGCGTGTCCTGGTAGTAGTTGATTTCTTCGAGCACGACGTCTTTTTCTTTTTCCAGCTCTTTTTTAGGGAAGGTGGAGTTGAAGAAGATGTCCGACAGCAGTTCCAGGGCGCGTGGGTAGTCGCCCGAGAGGAACGAAGCGTGAAAGTAGGTCTCTTCTTTCGATGTGCTGGCGTTCAGGTCGCCGCCCACATCCTCCAGCCGCCGCAGAATCTGGTAGCCGTTGCGATGTGTGGTGCCTTTGAAGATGGTGTGTTCCACAAAATGTGCCAGTCCCATCTTGTCCGTCGGCTCGTCGCGTGTGCCCGCATTGACGAGGACGCCAAAGTGCGATACGGGCGATGCTACCTCTTTGTGTATGAGTTTTATATGGTTCGATAAGGGGATGGTCTGAATAGGCATGAGGGGTGGATGTTAGTGGTAGATGGTGCGCAAATGGTGCAACGAGGCCAGCACTTCGTCGGTCGAGATTTCGTAGTTGGGCGTGGCATGTCCAGGTTCGTCCAACAAAGTGATGTTGAGACATTTGCCGTTGTTTTTCTTGTCGTTAAGGCAGAACTCTAACATCTTTTCGTTGGCTTCTTGTGGTAGTGCGGGAAGCGGGTACAACTGTTTGATGTACTGTGAGATTTCGTCCAACTGGCATTTGCTGATGCGGTGCAGTTGCCAGGAGATGTGGCTTTCGCAGATGATGCCCAACGCCACCGCATGTCCGTGGTTGATGGGCGTGCCCTGTGTCATGCAATAACTTTCAATGGCATGGCCCACCGTATGACCGAAATTGAGTACGCGTCGCAGATCGTGGTCGTACAAATCCTGCGAGGTGATTTTCTTTTTGAGTGTGCTGCAACGCTGGATCCAGCATGGGTCAATCGTTTCGGGTGAGATGGCAGTGTTGCCTTTGATCTCTTCCCAAAGGTTATCATCGTCAATCATGGCGTATTTGATGAGTTCGCCATAACCACTGCGTAGTTCCTCATAAGGTAGGGTGTTTAGAAACGACGCGTCAGTGAGCACGGTCTCGGGTAAGTATATCAAGCCAACGGCATTCTTTACACCTGCAAAGTTGATGCCCGTCTTGCCGCCGATGGCAGCATCAATCATGGCCAGCAGCGTGGTGGGGATGTTGATGTAGCGGATGCCACGCTTGTAACATCCTGCAATATAACCGCCTGTGTCGCTGATAGAACCGCCGCCCCAGTTGATGATCAGTGCGTTGCGGTCGATGGAAAGAGATAACATCTTCTCCCATGTTTCCCGACAAACGTCGATGTTCTTCGACTTCTCGCCTTCGGGAAGCAGAATCGTGTGGGTGGAGTAAGTCTCTTTAAGCTGGTTGAAATAGTCGGGGTAGAGTTGGCTGATTTTCGCATCGGTCAAGATGACGATATCAGAAACTGTGTGAGTTTCAATCCAGCGGATAAGTTGATTTTGGACGATGTTCATTATCTATGTTTTAGAAAGAGTGTAGTCGTTTATTGTTTGATGATTTTTTGGAACGTGCTGAGTCGTTCGCCTTTCTGGTTGTATCCTGTGATTTGTAATAGGTAAATACCTGATTTTAATCGGCTTACATCCAGTTGGTGCGAGGCTCTTATGGTAATGCCACTAGTATGTTGTATGAGTTGTCCCATAGTGTTGTAAAGATTGATTTGCACTTGATTTAGAGGCGTTTGGCTGAAAAGTGTGCAGTGGTTTTTACAGGGATTGGGGAAAACCATTACTTGGCTTTCATCCATTTTGGGTGTGCGAATGCCTGTCGTATGGCTCAAATAGGCTTGATAAACGTCAGGGATGCCGTAGCCAATGTAGTTGTTGGGTGTGCTGTAGTTGTGGCTGCTCTCCTTGATAATTTGGATGAGTTCGGCCGCACTCTTGTCGGGTAACGATTGCCAGAGGCAGGCCGACAACCCCGCCATCATCGGTGATGAGAAGGAGGTGCCATTGCCCTGTGCCGTACAGCCGTATTGGTTGACTACAAAGGTGTTCCAGCCTACAGAAACCACATCTGGCTTGGTCCGGCCGTCGAAACTGGGCCCTACAGATGAAAATGGAGCTATCTGAGCGTCAACATCTATGGCACCTATAGACAGCACGTTGCGGGCGTCGGCTGGCCTGCCAACGAAATGCCACGGTTTGTCGCCGGAGTTGCCTGCACTGACGCAGACAATGATGCCCTTTTCCACAGCCTTGGCGGCCACTTGCGATATCAAACTGTTGCCGTTGCAGTCGCGGTAGTCGGAGGGGAATCGTATTGAGTCGTCAAAAGTTGTATATCCCAACGACGAGTTGATGACATCGGCACCCAAACTGTCGGCAAGTTCTACAGCCATCATCCAGAGGTCCTCCTCAAGCGGCTCTTCGATGTCGGCATTTTCCGAACGGATGAAATAATAGTCTGCTTCGGGAGCCGTACCTATCAGTGAGTCGGGCCAAGTGGTGGCCATGATAGAGGTGACATAGGAGCCGTGCAATTCGGTGGTGTCATATAAACCGTGGTGGTCAGGAACAAAATTTCTATATCCTTTGATTTGCCCGTTGTCGTAGAGCGATTTGAAACAGGATAGCGTGTCGAAAAAGCCCCAGCCAGCATCGATGACGGCAATGAGCATACCTTCGCCTTTGAAGCCGGCCGCATGTAACTGGTCGCCGTTATGGATGGCAATTTGTGCGTAGGAGTTGCCATATTGCTCGGGAGTCCATACTTCCTGTGTTTTTTTCTTAGTGCTTGTAGGGAAAGGATGAGTGTAAGGTGTAATGGAAATGGTATCGATATAAGGTTGGTAATGGCCTACGGGCTTACTGTAATTGACGAATCTTAAGTTCAGTACGGAATCGGGCACGGTGCCTTTCGGGCAATAAACGACAAGGGTGTTGGTCCATTTCGACTGCGAGATAATCTGTATGGTGCTGTCGATGTTCAGAATCTGCTGGATATATGTCGGGTTGACAGGCAGATCTTCCTCCGTGATGGCGATGTTGAAACGTGCGCGCTTCTCTATGGCTCGCGGTGAAAGGAATTGCTCAGGTTTATCAATGCTATAAGGGGAGTCCTTCTTGTCGATGAGGTATAGCCGATGGCAATTGGGCGCATTTTGCGCCTGTGTACACAAAGCAATGGCCAATATGGTAATAATGGTTAAAAAACGTTTCATGGTGGTTTAGACAAGAAAGAACAGGCTTTGTTTAACCTGCTGCATTTGTTTCGTCACGACCATACTATTTGGTCGGTGCAGTAGCGTTGTAAATATCGACGAGGTGGATGACCTCCAAGCCTATGTCGTTTTCTTGAATGTAGGCGTCAATATATTGCAAACAATGGATGTCGGTTGATGTGATGTATTGGGCACCCATGCTATAGATTTTGGTGACAATCTGTTCGAGCATCTTGTTGGCGGTCTCCGGCGAAGCAAGGGCAAAGTTGCCATTGGCAGAGCAGCACATGTTCATGTCCGAGTCGCTGAGAAATTCCAAACCGGCCGTGTTTTGCAAAAGTACTTCGGGTGCGTTGTTGTAGCGGTACAAGTTACGTGCCGAACACGATTTGAAGTAGAATACACGCTGGTTGAAATAGTTGTTCAACTTAGTGATACCCAATTGGTTGACAATAAAGTCGGAGATTTCAAAAATATTATCTGTGAAAAGTTTCAAGTCCATGGGAACGTGGGTGTTCTCAAGAAGTTTCTTGTAGTATTTACGAATAAAACCCACACATGCCGAAGAGGGGACCACAATGGGATGCTTGGGGTCAAACTCGCTCATCAGCTTGTCGCCCAACTCTCTGGCATAATCCATTTTGCCTTCCATGTAAAATCGGCGCCCACAGCAGGTTTGATTCTCATTGTAGAAAGGAGTAAATCCTAATTTTTCAATCAGTGAGAGGGTGCTATTGGCAACGTTTGGACTGAACATGTCCATCCCGCAGGGGATGAAAACATTGACGATTTTTTCTGGATTGGTGGCTGTCATAATGTTTTTAAAATCAGTCTGCAAATATACACAATAGTTTGATATGTAGAGACGTAATTAGTGAGGAGTGAGAAGTGAGATGTGAAGGATGAAAGTTGAAAATTGTTGATTGTTGAATTGTTGTAGAAGAGACGCACGGCCGTGCGTCTGTACTTTATTTTTCTCTGTTCTTTGTTCTTAATTATGAATCGTGAATTGTGAATTATGAATTAAGAATTGTGCATTGTCTCTACTTTCACCTCGCGCAGTTTGCGCAGTGCTTCGTTGATGCGGTCGGCTTCGCGTCGGCGGATGGTGTAGTCGATGAGATACCGCTCTTCGTAGCTTTGGTTATTGATTTGCACAAACGGGTCCTTCAATATCTGCATTACGCTATTCATCTCGGTATAATCAAAGGTGACGCGATACTTTTCATCAATCGTCTTCTCGATGATGGTGTTGTTGTCAAGTGCGTCTTTGGCAGCTGTCTTATAGGCGTTAATCAGGCCACTGACGCCCAACTTAATGCCGCCGAAATATCGGATCACCACCAGCAAGACATTGGTGACATCTTTTGATAGCAGTTGTCCGTAAATCGGGCGGCCTGCAGTGCCCGAAGGTTCGCCGTCGTCGTTTTGGCGGTAAGCGCTCTTGTCGGGACCTAAGATGTAGGCATAGCAATGATGGCGGGCGTCGTAGTATTCTTTTTTCAAGCCCGCAATAATCTCCTTAATCTCGTCTTCAGTGGTAACAGGGTAAGCCAAAGCGATGAATTTACTTCCCTTTTCTTTGTAAATTCCTTCCGATTTGGCGGCAATAGTCTTATAGGTGTCATCAAACAGCATGATTATTGCAGATGGAGGTTGTGTCCCATCTTGTCCTGTTTGGTTTTAAGATAGCGGAAATTGGTTTTGTTGGGTTGGATGATGATAGGAACTGTCTCCACAATCTCAATGCCGTGGCCCAGCAACCCGGCGCGTTTGGTGGGGTTATTGGTAATCAGTCGTATGCGGGTGGCGTTGAGGTCGCGCAAGATTTGTGCACCGATGCCATAATCGCGCTCGTCGGCACGGAAGCCCAGCTCGAGGTTGGCTTCCACCGTGTCGCGGCCCAATTCTTGCAAGTGGTAGGCTCTGAGCTTGTTCACCAGGCCGATACCACGACCCTCCTGGCTCATGTAGAGTACCAGACCTTTGCCGGCCTTGTCAACCATCTCCATCGATTTGTGAAGCTGTGCTCCACAGTCGCACTTGCAGGAGCCGAAAATGTCGCCCGTAGCGCACGAGGAGTGCACTCTGACAAGGATCTCTTCACCTTCTTCCCATTCGCCTTTTTTCAGGGCCAAATGCACGGCTCCCGTGTTGAGTTGCGTGTAGGCAATGAGTTGGAAGTCGCCCCATTCGGTGGGCAGCATCACTTCCTGCTCTTTGCGAATGAGGGTTTCATTCTTCACGCGGTAAGCGATAAGATCTTGTATACTGATGATTTTAAAGCCGTTCTGCTTGGCAATTTCGGCCAACTGGGGCAGTCGCGCCATGGTGCCGTCAGGGTTGATAATCTCTATCAGGGCACCGACGGGCTGTAAGCCTGCCAGTTTGGCCATATCAACGGTGGCTTCGGTGTGGCCGGCACGAACCAACACGCCGCCATCGCGGGCGCGCAGAGGGTTCACATGGCCAGGACGTCCTAAGTCTTCGGGCTTGGTAGCCGGGTTGGCCAACGCATTGATAGTCGAAGCTCTGTCGTACATGGAAACCCCAGTAGTGCAGCCGTGGCCCAGCAAATCGACAGTAACAGTGAAGGGAGTGCCGTGCAGCGAGGTGTTGCTGTCAACCTGCATCTCCAATTGCAACTCATGGCAGCGTTGTTCGGTGAGCGGCGTGCATAAAACACCACGCCCATATTTGAGCATGAAGTTCACTTTTTCAGGGGTGATCTTCTCTGCAGCAATGATAAAATCTCCTTCGTTTTCTCGGTCTTCGTCATCTACTACGATAAGAAACTTGCCTTCCTTAAAATCTTCAATGGCTTCTTCAATCGTATTAAATCGGAAATCGTTCATGATGTTTAGTGGCTGATTAGTAGTTTGTTATTAGTCTTTCTTCAATTCGTAAATCTTAACTCCACGTACCATCCATCTCGATGTGGGCGCATCGCCCGTATTGTGATAACGGATGGCAATGCGGAAGTTGTTGGGCTGGAATCCGGCTTTGAACTGCATGGGGTTGCTCAGCGAAAATTGGCTGGGGAACTGTTCAACGTTGGGGTCGAAGGCAGTCCATTGGGTAGGATCGATGGTTTCACCTTCGGTGTAGTTGGTCGAATAGTAGCATTGGAAGCTCTCCTGCAGGCCGACAATGTCGTTCTGATGGTCAAGACGTACCGTAAGGTCTCCTGTGCTGCTCAAGCTGATTTCAGGCGATACCAG
>JAEERB010000236.1 GCA_016285615.1 Bacteroidales bacterium | reverse complement strand
CAACGACCTGGACCGCGACACCGTCATCTATCCCATCTTCGACAGCGAGAAGTGCATAGGCTGCGGTAGGTGCTACGTTTCCTGCATGGACGGCGGTCACCAGGCCATCACCTTTGGCGATGACCGCAAGCCCCACCTCGTGGGCACCAAGTGCGTCGGTTGCCACTTGTGCCGCCTCGTTTGCCCCACCGGTGCCATCGGCGTCTCAAAACGCGTCCTCAAGCGCAAAAACAAATAACTGCTTATCTATTCGGACGCTGCTTTAAAAAGAAGACAATAAATACAAGGCTATCCAGTTTGTAGCGGGTAATCAAAGACAACTTGAACAACGATAACAACTACAAATCGAGTTGTAGACCGTTGTTCAAGTTTCTTTATTCAATTGAACGGATACCCTTCCAATTGTGCTCAGCACCGAGCATGCTTGCGATAACAGCGACGCGGACGGTGAACTCAACACCGTGAAGTTCACCTACCAGTACCAAGACAGGCGGACGTATCTGCCGACTGACTACCTGTCCGTAGATCACGACCGCATCTTCACCGAAGAGTTTGACCCCTCATTCCAATAGACCAATGGCACAAAGTATCCACATCAGCACCCTTCGCAGGATGCTCAAGGCCGGCGACCCGGTTGACCTGAAACTTTGGACAAAGTCAGGGGAGATCCAGTGCTGGCGCAACTGCATCCCCCTGCGTTACAACTTCTATCAAGGCACCCAGCAATTCAAACTGCTCGACAGCCGCCAAATCAGGACCGCCCGCTTGGTCTGCGTGTTCAGCGTGAACGATATGATCGTTTTTTTGTAGGCTTTATTATCATAAATTTTAAAACTTGATGTATCTTTGCGCTGAACTATAATACTTTTGGTCATGAAGAAATACATATTCTTTTTATTATCAGTATCTTGTGTTATATTGATGGCTTGTAGTGGCGATGAACCTATCCCAGATGTTCCCAATGTGCCAGATTGGACCGAAGATCTGCCGTCTGATGATCACTTGGTGCCACCAGAGGTATCTAAAATTGTAGGTTTGACCGAAGAATCATTTCCTGTGATTGACGGTTCGGACTCCACTGAGCCAATACGCACACTGCTTGCCGCTTCGCTTTTTGAAGGTTATGAGTGTTTTTGGATGCCATCGCCAGTCGACGGCTCAAGAGTATTGCACATATCAACTAATTCAGAAGATTTGACAGCTTTAAAATTGCTGATTCAGAAACTGAAAGAGAACAACACCCATCCATCATACAACAACCTGATTGATGGCACGGTGGATTTGATTATCTGTGCGCGAGAGAGTTCTGAAGATGAACAAATCTACGCTCAGGAGAAAGGTGTGACTCTCATTGAAAAACCGATTGCATTTGATTCGTTTGCTTTCTTGGTAAACCGTGCCAACAATGTCAACAATCTATCACACGAGCAGGTTGTTGGCATCTATAGTGGTAAAATCACTAACTGGAAAGAAGTGGGCGGGGAAGATCTTCCCATAAAGGCTTTCACCCGTAACCGCAATTCCGGCAGTCAAGAAAAAATGGAGAAGCTCGTTATGAAAGGTACTCCGATGATTGACGCGCCCGAACTGCGTGGCGGCTCAATGATTTGGCCATATATGAGTCTTCATGCCTCAGTCGATGGCATTGCTTATTCACCATATTATTACTACCTTAATATGTCTGAATCCATCGAATATGTCAAAGCTATTGCCATCAATGGCGTGCCGCCAACAAAAGAACACATTCGCGACAAGTCATATCCGTACGTTTCGTCGGTCGTAGCGGTTATTCGCAGCGACACACCAGTTGACAGCTATGCCCGCAAGGTTTTCGATTATCTAACGACGCCAGATGGCAAGAAAATCATCGAGGCCAGCGGCTATGTAGCCAATTAGAAGTGCAAACAAACATTGTCTTTTAGACGACCGAATAGACTCCATAATTTTGCGATGTAAAAATTCGCGAGATTATGGAGTTAAATTTCAATTCAGTAGAGACCATTACTGTCCTGAACGCAAGTGCGGCGTTCAAGACGGACAGCGGCAAGGTGTTCAAGGAGGACGTGGATATCGTACCTGTCATCATCGACAAGACGCTATCCTATGTTCCATGGGGCGGCGACAACGAAATGCCCTATGATATCCTCAGGCTCATCGAGAGTGACGAGACCCTCGCCACATGCCAGATGTTCAATGCCGAAGTCTGCTACGGCAGCGGGCTTGAATACAATACCGAAGAGTGCAGTGGCAATGTCAAACAGGAGGTTGAGGACTTCCTGCTCGACAACGCCATGCCCTCGTATTTCCTCGGCGTGTGCCAGGACTTCAAGCACTTCGCCTTCTGCGTGTCCGTCATCATCCTCAATGCCGAGGGTACAAAGATCGTGCGCCTGCTGCGAAAGGAGGCATGCTACTGCCGACTTACCCCTGCGGAGAAGGACGGCAGCATCAAACACGTCCTCTATGCCAACTGGCGCCAGCCCGTGGCCACCTGTGCCGCCTCGTTTGCCCCACCGGTGCCATCGGTGTCTCAAAACGCGTCCCCAAGCGCAAAAACAAATAACTGCTTATCTATTCGGACGCTGCTTTAAAAAGAAGACAATAAATACAATCAATACAAAGCTATCCGGTTTGTAGCGGGTAATTAAAGACAACTTGAACAACGATAACAACTACAAATCGAGTTGTAGACCGTTGTTCAAGTTCAACGGGAAATGGGGAGTTTTGCCTGCTATTGATGGGGTGTGAATAATATATGACTGAAAATTAACCACTTAGCGCATTTATGGATTCACATGTGGCAAGTTTCGTGCAGAGGAATTGTGATTTTTTTGAAAAAAAGTTGAGATTTTTCTTGGTGGTAACAAAAAAAGCAGTACCTTTGCAGTCGCAATTAGGAATTGTCCTGTGGTGTAAT
>JAEERB010000056.1 GCA_016285615.1 Bacteroidales bacterium | reverse complement strand
CGACAGCACCTTACCCGACGCAGGGCAAACGGTATTGAAGGCGCGCGCCAGACGGGTGATAGAGTCTAACAAGATGCACACATCGTGGCCGCACTCAACCATGCGCTTGGCCTTTTCAAGCACAATGTTGGCAATCTTCACGTGACGCTCGGCAGGCTCGTCGAAGGTGGAGGAGATAACCTCAGCTTTGACACTGCGCTGCATGTCGGTCACCTCTTCGGGACGCTCGTCAATCAAGAGGATAATCAGATATATCTCGGGATGGTTGGCCGAAATGGCGTTGGCAACCTCTTTCAGCAGAACGGTTTTACCTGTCTTGGGCTGAGCCACAATCAGACCGCGCTGACCCTTGCCAATAGGAGCAAACAGGTCGATAACACGCGTGCACACATTGTCGCCCGAATGGCCCGTCAGACGGATTTTCTGGTTGGGGAACATCGGCACCAGATAGTCAAATGGGATACGGTCGCGAATTTCCTCAGGGTCGCAGCCATTGATTTTCTCCACTTTAGTCAGCGGGAAGAACTTGTCGCCTTTCTTGGGCGGACGAATCGGGCCACGCACCGTGTCACCATTCTTCAAACCGTATGTTTTTATCTGATTTAAAGAAACATACACATCGTCGGGAGAAGGCAGATAGTTGTAATCCGAAGACCTGAGGAAGCCGCAATTGTCATGAATCTCCAGCACACCCTCCGCCATAACATTACCTTCAAATTCGGCGTTGGCAATCAGATTCCACTGCTCATCAACATTCTGTGCATTGTTGTTCTTATTTCCTTTTCCGTGATGGTCATTTTTCTTAGGTTGCGCCTCCGTCGTCGAAGGTGTCTCTGCCGCAGCAGTCTCCGCTTCAGTCTCATTTTCAACAACTTCATCGTCATCTTCTTCCGACTCATCATCGTCGGCGACATCTTCCACGGGAGCCTCTGCGCGCTCAAGCATCACCGCCATATCTTCTTGCAACTGCGTGCTTTTCTGGTCGGGTTGCGTAAAGACGAAATCATCCAATAACATCTCCCTAATATCGGAATTCTCAATCTCATCAGCTGGTTTTGACAGTTTTCTACCACGCTTTTTCGTTTTCTTTTCAGTGTCTTGTGCAGATTTTTGGAATTCGGCATCGCAAATATCATCACTCAAAACGGCAGGAATAACCATACTGGGTGCTGCTTGGGGAATATTCTCAGACGCACTGAACAAAGTAACCTCTTCTGGCTGGCTTTGTGATTTTTTAACACTTGAATTTTTGGAACTGCGACGACCACGTTTGGGTTTGGCCATTTCCTTCGGAGCATCAGTCGGCTCATTTTCAATCATTTGAGCTTCTCCTACAACTACTTGAGCAGTTTCGACGGCCTCTTTAGCTTCCTTTTCTCGCATGGCTTTTCGACTGGCTTTTTCGCTGCCAGGTACAATGCCATCGCTGATTTTCTTCTCATTGGAAGTGGCTATAGGAGTAGCCGTGGAGATTCTTCTCCTCTTTGGTTTATTTTCCTGTGATTCAAGCATATAAAATGGATTTATTAATCTTACTAAAAGTCAAAAAAGTAAAAAATGTGGGGGAAAATAAAGTTCAAAGAATAGCTGAACTTTGGTGCAGCAAAAATACGATTTTTTTATTATCCAACAAAAAAATTTTATCTAGCGAAAAAACTATCGTTCATCACGAAACGGATGTAAGCACCATAATTGATACTGTGCTTATCAAAATCGTTGTAGCCTTTAAGTCCTAATTTCGAAATAGATATGTAAAAGATAGGATCCACTGAGATAACTTTGGTGCAAACAATCTTCAGACCAGCCGCCGCCGAGAAGCCGAAACCGGGGCCGCCATAGATAACATTCAATTTCTGCATATCTACCCCTGGCACATAGTTCTGACCACGATACCAATCCAACAACTCAAATTCTTTATCCTCGATAATAGCTTTAAAATATTTGACTTTCACATAATTAAACTGCACGCCAAATTCCAGAAACGGCTTTACCACCTTCGAAGGATGAAAGAGATAGCGCACCGACAAGTCGAAAAACGAACGGTTCTCCTTGCCCACCAGACTATACAACAGATAGTCGTTATGCTCATTGCCGGAAATGGCCTGATAGCCCACCGTGAAGACATCTTTCGCAACCAGACGGGCAAAAGAATAGGTAAAGGTCAGTCCCCAGTTTTTGGTAAACTTGTAGGAAAATCCCAACGAAATGGAGAGCGCCGGCGAGTATCGCATTTTGGAGGGATACTCCTTGATGGCGATGGTGGAATCGTAACCAGTAATATATTTGTTGTTTTCTATTATCAACTCAACAATCTCCTTCCTACGGTAATAGTTGTCGAAGATATAGTTGAGATTATTCTCATTTTCAGGAATGCCCGAATAGTAGCCAGCGCTATAGCGGCCTCCGAAATAGATGCCTGCGCCGATGATAAAGTCGAAGCCGCGGTCGAGCAATGAAAGCGGTTCCTGATTCTTCACCTTGCTCTTGCGCACGGTCGTATCGGCAGGTAGCGTATGCGCCTGCAACCCACTCATAGCAAGCAGGAAAGCAGCCAATACTATCGAAATCTTGCGCAAGATCCTCATACAAACTAGTTTTTGATCAATTCACGTGCTTCCGACATTGTAATGCGGACTTCGTTCTTAAAGGCCACCATAAAGGCATCGGGATAGCCGTTCTTGCGCAACTGCTTCAACAACTGCTGCGCAGCATCTTCGCTCGTCTCGTTGCCCGAAGTGTACTTCCACACGCCATTCTGCTGATAACGACGCACATCCTTGACATTGGCAAACTTGGCATCGGTCACCGGTTCATCCTTAGGAGATGTATAGAACTGCACGCGGAAGCGGATTTCGAGATTGGAAGCGGTTTTCTCTTGATTTTGAGTTGCAATCGTATCCGGTTTTTGGGGTGCAATGACAGGCACTTCGGGTTTCGGTGCCGGCTTGGTAGCCTCGGCCACAGCCTTCTGCAGCGGCTTTAGGTCAAGTCCGGGCTTATCGGTGCGTTCCAATTGGTTCTTATAATCCACAAAAGCATTGTAGATGGAGCCTGCCATCAGGTCTTGCATGCTCTGCTTCATCAGCTTGCCCTCCTCCTCGTAGTTGGAGATGAAGCCCAGCTCGACCAGCACACTCGGCATGGCCACCTTGTAGAGCACCCAGAAGCCAGCTTGTTTCACTTTGCGGTCGATAAAATGGGTGTTGGCCACCAGATTTTTCTGCACTTTGTCGGCAAACAAGATAGAGTTGTTCAAGTAGGCCGAAGTGTAGAGCGAGAACATCACATGCGCTTCGGGCGAGTTGGGATCGAAGCCGCCATAATTGTTGGAGTAGTTCTTTTCCAGCAACATAGCCGCATTTTCTTTCTTAGCCACCTCGAAGTTGGCCTCGGTCTTGTGCAAGCCCATCACGTAGGTCTCCACTCCCGACGGAGCACGATTCTCGTTGCTGTTGCAGTGCAATGAGATGAAGAGTTGGGCATGATTGTCGTTGGCAATCTGCGCACGGCGGTACAACTCCACAAACACATCTGTTTTGCGGGTATAAATCACTTGAACATCGTCATAATTGTCGGAAATCAGCTTGCCTAACTTGAGGGCCACCGACAAAACGACATTCTTCTCCATCTCGCGTTTGCCGACAGCTCCAGCATCCTTGCCGCCATGGCCCGCGTCTATCACCACCTTCGTCACCTTATCGAAAGATTGCGCTGGCGCCATTCCGTTAAAAAAAGTTAACACAGCAAATAATAAAACTGCTTTTTTTATGTTCATAGGTTAAAACTTTTGCGTATTTTTGAAAGTTTATTTTGTACAAAAATACTTATAAATAAGAAACCAAGCGCATTTTGAGAAAAAAAAACGGAGATTTTCGTGGCCACCTTCTCCTAAGAATATGCATCATGCTAATATTCTGCATATTAGGATTTTCTCTTTGGGCGCAAGAAGACACCACCCACGCCTCCCAAACTCCCGTCAAAACGGCATCTGACACCATAAGACGCGGGCGTATCAGGCAGAAAAGTAACGTAGTTTTGCCCGATTCTATTCCAAGAGACACCGTTCCCAAACGACGGATTTCGAAAAATGCCATCACTTCCATCATCCCGTACACCTCTGCCGACTCGCTCATTTTTAACATGAAAGAGCGAAAAGTATATCTGTTTCACGATGCCAAAGTGGAATACGAAGACATGACGTTGGAAGCCGACTATATCGAAATCGACTTCAAGAATAATGAATTGTATGCCAGCGGCATAGCCAACGAAAACGGCTCCATCAACGGGCATCCCGTCTTCACGCAGGGTGAGTACTCGTTCAGAACCCACGAGATAAAGTACAATTTTAACACTAAAAAAGGCAAAATCTGGGATGTCATCACCACCGAAGGTGAGGGATTTATCCACGGCGAGCAGGTGAAGAAGATGGACGATAACACCTCTTACATCAAGCGAGGCAAATACACCACCTGCGAACTCGACCACCCGCACTTTGAGATTGCCTTCACCAAAGCCAAGGTGATGCCCAACGATAAAATCGTTACGGGTCCCGCCTACCTCAGCTTTGACGGTGTGCCAACGGTACTGGCCATACCCTTTGGCTACTTTCCCATCCAGAAGGGGCGTAAATCGGGCTTCCTCATGCCCACCATCGGTGAGTCGGGCAACCGCGGATTCTACTTGGAAAACGGCGGCTTCTATTTCGGCATCAGCGACAATTTCGACCTCGCCATCTTAGGCGACATTTACACACGAGGCAGCTGGGCCGCCAAGGTACGTTCGAACTATGTGGTGCGCTACAAGTGCAAAGGCCTTATCAACGTCAGCTACGCACAGAACCTGTTTGGCGAGCGCGAGACCGACGAGTTCTACAAGACCAACGACTTCAAGTTCTACTGGGACCACAACCAGGATCCCAAATCGCACCCCACCACCCGATTCTCCGCCCACATCGACATCGTGAGCCGCTCGTACAACACCTACAACCCATCAAGCGTAAACGATTATCTATCAAACCAATACACCTCAAAACTCAACTTTACCACCAACATCAGAGGTGTCTTCTTCATTGATGCAACCGCCTCTTACGCCCAAAACACGCAGACAGGCATTGTCACGTTGTCGCTGCCCGACATCAACATGTCGGTCAACCAATTCTATCCTTTCCGGAAGAAGAACAAAAGCGGCCCGCTGAAATGGTATGACAACATCTCCATGAAATGGTCAACGCAATACACCAACCAGATAGACACGTACGACTCGCTGCTCTTCAAACCCGAGACTTGGGAAAACATGAGCATTGGCATGAAGCATACCATTCCCATCTCCATTCCCATTAAAATTGCCAAGAAAATCAACTGGAACACCAGCATCAACTTCACCGAGAAGTGGTATTTACAGTCTATTGAGAAGAAATTCTCCGTGGACACGACGGGCGGTGAGGCCAAAGGGCAGGTCAACGACATCTTCCGACGCAAATTCCACGCTTTGCACCAACTCTCCTTGTCGACGGCGCTAACCACCAAGGTTTATGTCATGTACCAGTTCAAGAAGGGCTGGCTGACCGCTCTCCGCCACGTGCTAACGCCTAACCTCAGTTTTACTTACACGCCCAACTTGAGCGGTGCCACCACAGGCACCTACTTCAACACCATCACGGGCCAAGAGGTTACCTACTCCTACTTCTCCAACTCAATTTATGGCGGCGTTCCTTCCAGGACCACAGCCATCGCACGCCTCTCGTTAGGCAACAACATCGAGATGAAAGTACGCTCGAAGAGGGATACCATCACCGGCATGAAGAAAGTGGTCCTGCTGGAAAACCTTGACCTATCGGAGTATTACGACTTCGCCGCCGACTCGCTACGATGGTCGCTCTTTACCATTTCGGGGCGAACCACCCTTTTCAAACAGATTTTCATCACCTTCAGCATCGGCTTCGACCCCTACTGCTACAACGAAAACGGTGTCCGTATCAACCAGTTTGAATGGAAGAAAAACAAACGACTGCTCCGTTTCTCCAACTCCAACATCAGCATTGGCGTCAACTGGACTTTGAGCCAAAACACGTTCAGCAACAGCAAGAAGAAAAAGAAGCAGCCGGAGCAGAACACCATCCTTCCGGAGAACGCCCTCGGCATGCCCAACAAGCGGCCCGACTTCTCCAATCCGTGGTCCATCACGCTCAACTACTCGTTCAACTACTCCGTCAACGACAATTTCTACTATTACCTCGGCACATCGCACGATAAATACAAGAACAACATCATCCAGACATTGAACATCATGGGCGATTTCAACATCACTAAAAAGTGGAAAATCGGCTTTACCACAGGTTACGACTTTGTGGCCAAGACACTCTCCTACACTTCGCTCGACATCTACCGCGACCTGCACTGCTGGGAGATGCGTTTCAACTGGATTCCGTTCGGTCTGCGCCGCGGCTGGAGCTTCACCATCAATGTCAAAGCATCGGTACTGCAAGACCTGAAATACAACAAGAAACACGACTTTAGAGAGAATTTCTAAAAAAAAGCATTTAAGCACCCAAGATTCTGATTCGAAAATCCGTTTATCAATATGGACACCGAAAATCGCAACGATCCAAAACTCACCCAACTCATTGCAGATTGCAAGCGTGGTAGTCATCGTGCCCAACACAAGCTGTTCAAGACCTACTACAGTCACATGTTCGGCATCTGTATGCGATACGCCAGCAATCCTGATGAAGCGGAGGATATGCTCAGCGAAGGGTTCTTGAAGATCTTCTCCAACTTGGAGCAGTACGAGGACACAGGCTCTTTCGAGGCATGGATGAAGCGAGTGATGACCAACGCCGCCATTGACTTCCAGCGGAAATACAAGACGCTCATTGAAACGGTAGAATATGAATCGGTATCGGAAACAGAACTGCAACGGTACGACGTCAACCCCGCCCTCGAAAAATTGTCGGGCGACGAGCTGATGGAACTCATACAGGAGTTGCCGCCGGTCAGCCGACTGGTTTTCAACCTTTACATATTCGAAAACTATACGCACGCCGAAATTGCAGAGAAGCTCAACATCAAGGAAGGAACCTCCCACTGGCACCTCAATTTCGCACGCAACACACTGAAACAGAAAATTATCAACAACAGATAAAAATGTCTATGGATAACTTTGACCAACTGCTTAAAGCAAAAATCGAACAAAAACAATACGCCTACAAAGCCTCGGCTTGGCGTAAATTCGCCCGCCAGAGCGGCATCGGCACTTCAGTCGGCGCACTGAAGATTGCCGCCATTTCGCTGGTGACAGTCGGTTTATTATCCACGGGCGGCTACCTGGCCTACAAGTACCTCTCACCCAAGCCCGAAGCCACTACCGACACTATGCAGGTGATGACAGAACCCTCTAACGACCCCATCATTGCAGCCGAAGACACAATCCAAATAGCTGATGCTGAAATAAATACACAACCAGACGAAATCTACTGTGACTTCGGTGTGACCCCCGAAGAGATGAAGCGTCTGGAAGAAAGGGAAGCCAAACAGAACGCCACAACGAGCGAAAAGCCCGTACAACAGGCCACCACGCCAACCGAAGAACCGAAGAAACCGATTGAACGCGACGATAAGTGGCGTGTGGTTATCATCAACCCCGACACCATCGGTTCGGACAACTAAAATACTGATTATCTTTCTTTTAATGCTTCTTTACGACAATATCAGGTGTCGTAATGGTATTGCTGTGATGCAACGCCCTGTCAACGATATAGCACGAGAAGCGAATCGTATCGTAAGGCGACAGAAAATTATTGATATACAATTCAATAGAAACATCCCCTTCGATGGATTCGGGCACGCTGTTGCTCAATCGCGGGATGCGCGCATTGTTGGTCAATGGCAGCTCCACTAATACATAGTCGCCATTCTGTTTTTCGTAGTAATCGATAAAGAAATTGTAGTGATAGATGGAATCGCGGTTAAACGGCGGCATCGTATCGCTCTCATTCAGCCCCACATCGCCATCGCCGTCTTGGAAATGGATGGTCAATTTGCCTTTGTTGTCCACGGCAGAGCCATCATCAATCTTCTCAAAGCTGACGAACGAAATGGCCGGCTCGACAGGAAACTTTTCTTCCCGCTGGCAGGCCGACAGCAGCACCAGTGCGACAAAGAGAAATCCTATCGATCCAAGTTTACTCATCATTACTTCTTTTTAGCAGCCTGCTTTTTCTGCTTGGCCACCTGTTTGTCGTAAGCATTCACCTTTTCCATCGCCAAAGTCGTAGCTTCAATAAGCGGTAAGGCAGATATTTCGCGACCCACGGCGCGTTTCATCCACAACTTGGGAGTCAGACGGCCTTGGGAATAGATTCTTTCCACTTCGGTACCGATGTTTTTCCCTTCATAGTAGTGTTCCAATTGGAAGTCAATCAAGTGACCCAGCGGGTAAGAAGCCAGATAGAGCGGTGCTTCAATCATGTGGGAATAGACAGCGAGGATGATTTCGTCCTTCACACCGAAAACGGGGGCGTAATATTGGTTCCACACCTCTTTGGCAATACGGAGCACGGCATATTTCAGGTCATCGGCGGTCGTATTAGGATTGTTATAGAGCCATTGCCAAACCTTCATGTCCACCAGCGCCACGCCCATGATTTCATACGAGTTCCAGAAGATGTCGAGGGTGTTGAAGTACTTGGTCAGCTCGTCAGCCGGAGTCACACCCAGCAGTTCCAAATCCTTGTGCTGGAAAGTGAAGGCAAGTGCTTCTGTACATGCGATATTGGGCACACCAGCCAGGAAATAGTTGGGCACATTGTGTAACGAAAGTATCTGTTCTACATTATGGCCAAACTCATGAATACCAATATTATAACCTTTGTAATCCAAGCCATTTTTACCGAAACGGGTACGCAGCATGACATGGTCGTTTTTCATCATAGCTTCAAGCGCGTGGCCCGAGCCGACAGCCGGTTCTACGGTCACACGGTCGCACACAAACTTGGAAGTGCGAGCCGAGAAGCCCAATTTATTCATAATGTTAGGCAGATCCTGTTCAAAAGCCAACTTGGTAGGATATTTGGCTCGCACCTTGGCATCGAGTTCGCTTTGTGGGATATCGGTGCGCGTTTTAAAGCCATTGTACCAAATGTCATGAGGTTCCAATTTTCGTCCTAAGCGTTTGGAAATCAGCGCTGCCACTTTCTTTACCATTGGCGAAGAAAGTAGTTCGGCAAAAATCTGCTCAGCCTCTTGCGCCGTAATCTCATACTCGGCATCAAAGGTACGGTCGATAAAAGTGGGATATTTGGGATAATATTTATCCGCAGCCTTGACAGCCTTGAACACATCCAACAGATACTGATAACGGATATTCTCTTCCTGCTCGCTTTCCTCAATTTCGATAGTAGAGATGAACACCTGATTGGTTGAGGGGAACCAGATATACTCATCCTTGTCAATCACATCCTTTAAAATAGTCTGATTAACAATACGTTTCATAATATTATAAAGGATAATCTGCTTATCCAAACCAAACTGCTTGTCGGAGTAGGCAGCCTTCAGTTCGTCGCGCAATCCCCAGTGGGCGAGCAAAGTCTGGTCGGGACCCCAATACTGGCGGTTTTCATCACTCCACACCATACCCATGTAGATGTTGTAGTTGGCGATATATTTCTCAGCGGCGGTAGTAGCTTCGTTAATCTTCTGCAAGGCCTGCGCGGGCACGCGCGAGGTAAACAGGTCACCCAGACGAACATAACCCCACAACAGATCCGACCAGTTGTGACCGTTGTTGTTCTTCTCTCTCAGCGTATAGAAGGGGAAGTTGAGGGTGATGATGAACGCCAATTTGCTGCTATACATATCCTCATGAAGGTGTGCTAATGCATCATAGGAAGCGAAGTATGAATCTACAGGTGTTGGCGCGAAACCTTGAACATCAAGAGGTTTTCTCAACTCGATATTCAGTCGGTTATTGTAGCCCATGATGATTTCAAAATTACGGCAAAAGCGCTCAAAAAGCAGCTGTTTATCCGTCTCATTCTTGCAATAGTTGGCCACACAGAAATCGTGAAACGCCTGTGCATCACCATCCTGATGCTGCCATAAAGAGGCTGTATTCTCCACGCCACGTCGAACCATTTTCTCAGAAAAAGTGGTTTTAGGCAGTATATCCTGAACGGTGCGGGTAACCGTAGCATTATCGATAAAGTTGGCTGCTGACATCGGTAAAACGTTCATTAAAAGGAACAAAACAGTAAAAGTAACTAGTAGAATCCGTCGCATGATTGATTATAATATCCTAAAAATTAAACGAGTGCAAAATTACATTATTTCCATCTACAAAAAATCATCACATTCTCTTAAAAGAAATCCAACGCATAAAGCGCCACCCAATAGACAAATGCGGTTGGAGCGGCAAAGAAGAGCGAATCGAGCCTGTCGAGGATACCGCCATGGCCGGGCAGTATGTTGCCACTGTCCTTCAGTTGTGCATCTCTCTTGAACATCGACTCAACCAAATCGCCTAACGAGGAGGTAACCACGATGACGAAGGCGAAGCCAATCCAATGCCAGGGTGTGGTCAGCACACCGTTATTGCCGAACGATGTCGCACCCCCGCCTTGCCATATGGGAATGAAATAGAACAAGGTGGAAGCCGCCAGCGTCAGCACGAGGGCTATCAGCGTGCCCTCCCAAGTTTTTTTGGGAGATATGCGTTCAAAGAATTTATGTTTGCCAAAGAGCGAACCTGCGCAATAGGCAAAAGTATCGAATGCCCAGATGATGATAAAGAGGGCCAGAACCATGTATGGAGCCTTGAAGAAGGAGAGCCAGAAGGCAACTACGCCCAGCGGCAGCGCCACCCACAGTGCAGGGAAGAGCGAACTAGCCACGTTGTAAAGAGGATGCTCTTTCTTGCGGAAAAGCTCCACTATCGGCACCAGGAAGGCAAGCATCACAACCACCATAAAGGCATACAGCGCCGTCGACGGCTGACTACCCGACAGGTGTATCTGAAAGCGCATGCGGCCCGACAGGTGAAGTGCCGTGAATAGTGTGGCCGACAACAAGAGTGGCAATATCATTTGAGGCGAAGCGCCCGTCTTCTCAGTCATCTTCAGACATTCCCATGTCCCGATCAACGCAAATGTAAGAAACACAGCGAAGAAACAAACGGGAGGAAGAAACAGGGAGGCCACCACCAACGTCACAAAAACCAACCCCGTTACGGTTCGTATGATAAGATTCTTCATAAGGCAGTCTATTAATTTATAAATTGCTATTACTCAACCAATAGCATGATATAACGCGGTTCATTGGGCGTATAGACATTTTTCCCGTCAACGATGGGCGTATTGGTCGGTGTGATGATTTCCAGCATATCGTGCGGTTTGCCATTTCCCGTGGGCTGATACTGGTCGAGAACCGTTTTCAAGTCGGGCACTATATTTTGGACCATGGCTACAACGATGATGTCCTTAGCCAGATTCTTTACCGACGGATAGAGCGACAATTTCTGCGAGAAGACCATTGCTCCGTTGCGCGCAATCAATTGATTAGCAAAGACAATGGCCGCATCTACAGGTGATGACGAGTCGATAGAATCATAGCAATGGATGTTATGCTTTGCCAACAGAGGAGAAAGCGCCTTGGCAGTATTCAAGATGGTGGGATAATGTTGATTCTCGATAAGTTGCACCAACATATCGGCAAAATTCTCCTTCGTACAAAGGATGTGCTTACCGCCAGCCATCTTGTAGTTCATACGGAACTCCGTAACCACATCGTCAATGGGAACAAGAATATCGGCATTGGCATCCAATGACGTGAAAGTCTTCGCGTTCTTAGATATCAACGCTTGCTTAATCTTCTTGCGAATCACCTCTTTGGGAGGCATGTACTTATTATCGTATTGCGGAAAATTGGCCATAGCTTTATATTATTGACTGTCTGATGATTGCGATGCCTCAGGGCTTTCCTCAGCGGCAGGCGTTTCCTTTTCTTCGACAGCGGGCTGCTCTTCAGCGTGTCCGAAGTCGCGTTTGCCGAAGATTTCTTCCAGATTTTCAGCAAAGATGAGTTCTTTTTCGAGCAGTATATTAGCTAATTGCGTCAGTTTGTCCTTATTCTCCGACAAGATGTTTTTGGCACGCTCATACGCACCTTCTATCAGGTCGTGGATCTCCTTGTCGATATTCTCGGCCGTTTTCTCGCTGAAGGGTTTGCTAAACTGGTATTCCTGCTGCCCTGTAGAATCGTAATAGCTAATATTACCAATATTCTTGTTCAGGCCATAATATACGACCATCGAGTAGGCCTGCTTGGTTACTTTTTCCAAGTCGCTCAGTGCTCCGGTGGAAATCTTGCCGAAGACAACCTCCTCGGCGGCACGACCAGCCAAAGTGGCTGTCATCTCGTCGTACAACTGCTCAAAAGTGGTAATAGAGCGTTCCTCAGGCAAGTACCAGGCGGCACCCAACGACTTGCCACGCGGCACGATAGTCACCTTCACCAGCGGAGAGGCATGCTCCAGCAGCCAACTGGCGGAAGCGTGACCTGCTTCGTGGAAAGCAATCACTTTTTTCTCTTCGGGAGAGATGATATGGCTCCGTTTCTCCAAGCCACCCACAATACGGTCCACGGCGGCCAGGAAATCCTCTTTGTCAATACTCTTCTTGGCATTTCTGGCTGCAATCAGGGCTGCCTCGTTGCACACGTTGGCAATGTCGGCACCCGAGAAGCCGGGAGTCTGCTTGGCAAAGAAGTCCAAATCGACATCCTTGCCCAGTTTCAAGTTGCGCACATGCACCTCGAAGATGCCCTTACGCTCGTTCAGGTTGGGCAGGTCGATATAGATTTGCCGATCGAAGCGGCCCGCACGCAACAGGGCACGGTCGAGCACATCAGCGCGGTTGGTGGCCGCCAGAATGATGACGCCCGTATTGGTCGAGAAGCCGTCCATTTCGGTCAACAGCTGATTCAAAGTGCTCTCGCGCTCGTCATTGGCTCCCGAAATGGAGTTACGTCCGCGCGCACGGCCAATGGCATCAATCTCGTCGATGAAGATAATGCACGGCGCCTTGCTCTTGGCGGTCTTGAACAGGTCGCGCACACGCGAAGCGCCCACGCCGACAAACATCTCCACAAAGTCGGAACCCGACAGGGAGAAGAACGGCACTTGCGCTTCACCGGCCACAGCCTTGGCCAACAAAGTTTTACCCGTACCCGGAGGGCCAACCAGCAGCGCACCTTTGGGAATCTTACCGCCCAATTCGGTATATTTTTTCGGATTTTTCAAGAAATCCACAATCTCCTCCACCTCGTACTTGGCACTTTCCATGCCTGCCACATCCTTAAAGGAGATGCCCTGCGGATTCTTGCTGTCGAACAGCTGCGCCTTCGACTTGCCGATATTAAACACGCCGCCGCCACCAGCACCTGGCATGGCACGCATCGACATGATGAACATCACGATGAGCAGGAGGGGAAATACAAGCCACAACAACTCCCCTCCCCAACTGCGACTGTTATCCACTTTCGTGGTGAAGGAATACTCTTCCTCCACCTCTGTAGGTACCAGCGTAGTGTCTTTGGCCAACTCGGCTTCCACCAAGCGCGAACGCAACTGGTTCAAATTTTCATTCACTACCGAGAAGTCGGCTATCTTCCAATAAAAATGGGGACCTTTGGAGTTAGTCTCTCTAAATTTCTCATATTCAGGCTTGTCAGCCAGCACATCTTGCTTGATATAGACATCAATTTTCTTGTCGCGCTCAACATATTCGATGTAATCGATCTCTTTATTGGCAACCAAATCGTTGAAGTCGCGGTCATAGATTTGCTCGTACGGTTGCGGTCCTGTATTGAAAAGCCACACACCAATCAAAATGGCGGCAACGATAAAATATATCCACGACAGCGACAGACGGCGCCTCCGCCTATTGTTATCCATATCTGGAGAGTTATTCTCCATATTATCATTAAAACCTTTATTCGCCATAATAAAATTCTAAAACACAGTTTGTTAGAAAACTAAAACCTTTGAATATCGGCATCTCCCCATAAGTTCTCCAAGTTGTAGAACTGGCGTGCCTCCGGTTGGAAAATATGGACGATAATGTTGAAGTAGTCCAACAAAATCCACTCGCAATTCTCAGTGCCTTCCACAAACGACGGCTTGATTCCTGCCTGACGTTGGGTCACTTCCTGCACATAGTCGCACAGGGTTTCCACATGAGGTTTTGAATTTCCTGAACAAACAATGAAGTAATCGAAAAAGACATGGTTGATTTTTTTCATGTCTATGCAAACAATATCCTCTCCTTTCTTTTCCATAAGAGCTTGAATAATAAGCTCTTCAAGTTTCCCCTCAAAAGGTGCGGGGGCTTTTTTCACCTTAATCTTCTTGGCCATGTATTCTATTTATATTGAACTGCAAATGTACAAAAAATTCTTCTCTGCTCAAATTCCCTGAAAGGATTTTTTTCGATGTAGCTGTTCGATTTTTTTTTACTTTTGTAAGTTTAAAAAAAACTCACCAACTATGAAAAAAGTTTTTCTCATCCTCCTTTTAACTATCGCCACAACCATCTATAATTCTGCCATTTGCCAAGAAAGCTTTGGCGGTCGTCCGCAGTCTGAGACCCGAATATCGCTGGTACAGGATGTCCCCGTATGGGAATTGCCTGCCACCACGTCGGCTGACGAGGTGAAGGGAGCCACGCACGACAAAGGGCAAGCCCTCCGTATTGGCCGGGTAGAGCCCGTCAAATTGTCGATGAGCAATGCCGGCCGCACCGACCGCATGGCCAACGGCGACATTGTTTGGAGATTAGGCTTCCACTCGGAAGGTGCCTTTGCGATGGACCTTTCGTTCACCAACTTCAACATTCCTGAAGGCGCCGAGTTGTACGTCTATAATGCCGACCGCTCGTTCACCATTGGCAAGTTCACCTCCGCCAACATCATGGAAGGCAACACTTTCTTCACACAGGATGTGTCTGGAGACGAGATCTACGTCGAATATTTCGAGCCGCATGATGTCGATTTCCAAGGCACATTTGAGATTGAGGATGTCGGCATTTGCGACAGAAACATATTTGGCCATATGAAAGGATATGTTGGGGATGCCGTAGGAAACTGCCACATTGACGTGGTATGTCCCGAAGCCGCAGGCTGGACCGACCAGATCAACTCGGTAGTATGCTACACCTTCAGGGAGGGCTCCAGCATTTACATATGCTCGGGAGCCATGATCAACAACACCAAGCAGGACCATCGCCCGTATGTCTTGTCAGCCGCCCACTGCTATAGCAGCAGCGCCACCAACTACGTCTTCTTCTTCAACTACCAAGTTAACACCTGCGGCGGCAACTACGGCAACTACAGCCACACCGCTACGGGCGCCGTTAAACGCGCCATGGGCGATATTGACAGAAGTTCAGACTTTCTGTTGCTCGAGATTACTGGGCAACTGAGT